>JAJRWJ010000075.1 GCA_024276805.1 Gammaproteobacteria bacterium | reverse complement strand
GGCAAAGCTCCCGGACCAGCTCCATGAAGCGCTGCCGCAAAACCGGGTCCAGTCTGCAGCGTGCCCCGAGAAAACCGGCGAAGGCCTGGTCGAGGCGGCTGTAGTGTCGTTCCCGGGAATCAGGCATCACTGCGGCCATGCTTGTTTACCCCCCTGCCCGCCGCACAGCAGTTCACCCAGTCGTTCCAGCCTGTCCAGATCGGGCAGCGCCTGAAAGACGCCGCGCGCCGGCTGCTCCGGATGCATGCCGCGGACAAATAAATAGCGCACCCCGCCGAAATGCAGCGCATGACGGTAATCCGGCAGGCGCTCCTGCAGGTAGCGATGCAGAACCAGCGCATAGAGCCAGTACTGCAGACCATAATTATGCTCGCGCATGGCCTGCGACAGCGTTTCCGGAGAATAATCGGACAAACTGTTGGTCTTGTAATCCATCACATAGTAGCGCCCCTGATACCGACACACCAGATCGATAAAACCGGTGAGATAACCCTGCATGTGTTTATTGCCCAGACTCTGATAACCCGGAGTCCCCTGCAATATTGCGTTGATCCGCCCGGCATCGATTTCCTGCAGGGCCAGGTAGAAAGGCATTTCCTTCACACAGCGATGCGCATCGATGTTGGCCAGGCAAAACCCCGTGTCCTGCAAGGAAAGTGGTGTCGTCACGGCACGCTGCAGCAGGCTGTCCAGCAGCTCCGGCATGTCGATGGTCAAGCCATGGCGCCGGCAAACCAGATCGCGATGCTGACTGATATCCACCCCCTGCGCCAGATCCTGAAAAGAAAGCGTTTCCAGCAAGGCATGCACCACGTTGCCGGTACGCGCGCCCCTGGGCAGGTCCTCTGCGGCATCGCCGGGAGCGGGCAGCTCCGGTTCCTGGGCCTTGTCCAGCGGCAGCTCCGGCGTATCGGCGACACTCAGCGCCGACAGGGCGCTATAGCTGCTCATCTGCCAGTTGCTGAACAGTTGCCGGCTACGGCTTCGCAGCGTCAGCGTCTGGGCTTCCGGGCCGGTTCGCCGATAACGTCTGTCGGCAGTTTCGGCATCCGCGCCGATAATCTTATAGGCAAAGCAGTTTCCGGCGCGCCTGGCCAGCCCCTGCAGAATGCCCTGCTGTCCGGCAAAATCCAGACCCGACAGACTTTCCCGCCAATCCTCACGCGCCCCGGCAAACAGCAGATAGGCCATTGCCGAATCATTCGCCTGATGTTTACTGCGAACATCGGCCCAGGTCAGATAACAGCGGTATTTCGCCCGGGTCACGGCGACATAGAACACCCGCAGATCTTCGGCCAGCTCCTCCTGCAGCGCCAGTTCACGGCGCCGGGAAAAATCCTCCGAACCCAGATCGACGACCATGCCGCCCTGTTCGTGGCAGCTCAGCAGATTCTTCTCCTTCCTCAAACGGGTACTGCGCGACCACAGATAGGGACAGAACACCACCGGAAATTCCAGTCCCTTGGAGCGATGCAACGTGACAATCCTGACAGCGGCGGCATCGCTTTCCAGACGCAGCTGCTGGTCCTCGGCAGCGGGATTTTTCTGCGCGATAGCCCTGTCCAGCCACTGCAGGGTTTTCCGTATGCTCAGATGCTCATCGATGGCGGCCTGCTGCAGCAGTTCCAGCAGATGATACAGATTGGTCAGCTGCCGCTCCGCGGTCTGCGTCCTGGCCATGTTCACCAGCACGCCTTCCCGCTCCAGCAGATGCCGCATCATGGCCAGCAAGCCCTTCTCCTGCCAGCGCTGGTGATAATCCTGGAAACGTGACAGCCAGGCATCCAGAGCGGCCTCATCGTTACCGATCCGGTAGATTTGCTGACCGTCCAGGCCGAACCAGCTCAAGGTCAAGGCCTGTTTAAGCAGCGCCGCATCCCCCGGATGCGCCAGTGCCCGCAGCAACACCCAAAGGCACTCCGCCTCCGGCGAGGCAAACACCGATTCGACGCTGTTCAACACCGACGGCACGCCAACTTCCCGCAGCGCCTGCTGAAACTCCCGGGCCTGCTCGTTGGAGCGCACCAGAATGGCGATATCCTGTGGCTGCAGCGGGTTGACCGCCTTGTCACTGTCGATGACTGCGCCGAGATCCGCGTCGAGCAATTCCAGGATTTCCTCGATAACCGCACGAAGAACCGCCTCCCGTGCCTTGCCGGCTGACCAGAAAGCGTTGCCGTTGTCATTTTCCCGCAGTTGCCAGAGGGCCATCGGCGGCAACGCTGCACCCTGCCGGGTCAAAGTCCCCCGGGCGGCACTCAATGCCGGTGAGATATCGATGTAATGCAGCATCTCGAACCAGAAGGGACACGAATGGCCGTTGAACAGCATATTGACCGCCTCCACCAGCTGTGGATGCGAGCGCCAGTTCTGTGCCAGCGTGTAGTGCTGGTGCGCCTGTCGCTGCGCCTGAAAATAGGAAAAAATGTCCGCGCCACGGAATTTGTAGATCGCCTGTTTGGGATCCCCGATCAGGAACAGATAATGACCATCCCCGGCAAACAGCCGGGAAAAAATTGTCCACTGGCTGCTGTCGGTATCCTGAAATTCATCGATCAACGCCGCCCGGTAGCGATGCCGCAATTCCGTGACCAGTAATTCCCCATTACTGCCCAGCAGAGCATCACGGAAACGCCGGATCAGGTTGTAGAAGGACAGCACGTTCATTTTCTGCAGCTGCCGGTCCAGGTGCTGCTGCAGAAAATCCAGCAGCGCCCGGCGAAAATCCAGCGTGACGCGCCGGAAACTGTCCCGCAGGACGGCAAACACTTCGACTTGAATTCCCAGGGTATCGATATATTCCTGCTTGCGCTGCTCTCCGGACACGCCCTGCCTGGCGCGGAACTGATTGCCATTCAGACCTGCCAACAGCCCCTCCCGGGTGAACAGGGCAAGCACCCCGGGATCCTCCAGGCTGCAGTCACCCTCCTCCTGCAGCCAATTCAGCAGGCTTTGCAGCCGCTCTGGAAAATGCCTTGCAAAATCACTCTTGAATTTACCGGTATCGGCAGCGATGGCCTGCTGCAGAGCCGCGCCGCAGTCCCGGCCTATTCCTGCCGCGGCCTGCCTGGCTTCCTGCAATTTGTCCAGACTGGCGTCGACACTGACTGGCTCAGGATAGACCGGCGTTCCCGGCGCGACAGCGGCAATACTGCCCAGCAGCTGGGCCGGGGTCTGAAACTGCGCGGTCAGCGCCGCGGCCTGCCAGGCGCTGCGCGGATAGACCTGTTGCCGCCAGAAGTCTTCCGCCAGTTGCAGGCGCTGCGCATCGATATCAGCGATCAATTCGGCGTCGAATACCTGACCGCTTTCCAGGGCATGCTCCCTGAGCACCCGCTGACAGAAACCGTGAATGGTGAAGATACTGGCCCGGTCTATATCCAGCAGTGCCGTCTGCAGCCTGCGCAGCGCCTCTTCCCGGCCCACCGGCTGGGTTGTGAGCCATTCCCGCAGACTGGCGTCGGCGTCTGCCGGGTCACCCTCCAGCGCCCGTTTCGCCCCCACCAGCCTGGCCCGGATGCGCTGCTTCAATTCATCGGTGGCGGCATTGGTTAAAGTGACGACCAGCAGCTGCTCGATGGGTAATGCCTGCTCGATAATGAAGCGTAGCGCCAGCATCGCGATGGCATAGGTCTTGCCGGTTCCGGCGCTGGCCTCGATCAGACTGACGCCGGTGCGCAGTCGCGTGGTCGCGGCGCTGAACTGTTCAATCGCCATGCGCAGCCTCCCAGGCTGGCAGCAGCAGCGTCCGGCACTGCTTCTCGAAGGCTGCGTCGAGCAATTCCCCGGGATCCTGCATGCCCCGATAGAGCAGATTCATTTCCGCATCATAACCGTCGGTGAAAATCTTGCGCAAACTTTCCCGGGCGACTTCCAGAGGCGATTTTTTGTTCTTGCCGGCAGCCCCGGCGTGCCGGCAGTAGGCCATTGCCGGTTCGAGAATCAACGGGGACGGTCGCTTTTGCCCCTGCCTGTAGAGTTCCAGCAGACCGGCAAGAGTTTCCGGCCGGCAACATTCCGGCGCAAACCGTAAATCCGCATCCTTGCAGATCAGTGCGGTGACCTGCGGCTCGATGCGGTTGATGATCAGATGCTGCAGCCAGGCCTGCAGAAAATCCTGTCCCTTCAAATTGGCGTAGCGGTAGAACAGACTGCCATGCCGATACACATTGTGCAGATTCCCCAGCAGTCGAAATTGTCCGACCTGCAGGTCGATGGCCGGATCCGCACGGCGATCGCCCATCTCTTTGGCCTGGATCCGCTGCGCAAAAGCACCGATCAGACGTTTTTGCCGCGCGTAGTGAATGCTTCCGCAAGCCCCGGACAGCCAGTGGCCCTGGGCCTGCAGTTTTTCCAGGGAGACCGGTATGCCCTGTAATTCATCCTCCAGCCATTGCTGATCGATCAGATAGGCGTCCAGGCCCTCGACAGAAAAAGGCTCGCTTTGCTCAGCCTGCGCCTCTCTGCCGCAAAGCTGCAACGCCAGGCGTTGCCGAAGGAAATATCGCTGTGGATGGCGAAAGAACGCAAACAAATCCTGCAGCTCGATAACTTCTGTATCGGGCGCGGCAATTTCCTCCCGCCACCAGATCGATGGCGGTGCTGGCGGTTGCAACAAGGCGCTGGCGGTCTGGTAATCACTCGCGCAATAGGCCGGCAGCCGGTGCTGGTCCTGGTCCTGAAAGTAGCGCGGACTGAAGGGCTGCATGGGATGCGCCGTCACCAGACCGGTCAACTGATAAGTGTCCCGCAACACCTCCAGCAATTCGCTGACCACCACCGAGGGTGGCAGCGGCTGATTGTGCTGCAGGGACTGCCCGACATAGGTGATCAACAGCTGCCTGCGCGCGGCCAGCAGAATTTCCAGGAACTGATAGCGGTCATCGGCACGCCGGGAGCGGTCTCCCTTCTGAAAATGCTGTTCCAGCAAATCGAAGCCCGGATGGCGGTCCAGTTTCGGGAAATCCCCCTCGTTCATGCCCAGCAGGGCGATGACCTGAAAAGGGATGGAACGCATCGGCAACATGGAGCAGAATGTCAGCTGTCCGCGCAAAAAGCCATGTGCGGATTTGCGCTCCGCGACCTGCCCATCCAGCCAGTCGATAATCACCTGCAGTTCGACATCGTCGTGATGCAGCCCGGCAAACTGATCCCTGAGCTCGGCCAGCAGTTCATGGAGCTGCTGCCGCTCGACGGTCCCGACCGATGTGGCCGCAAACAACCGGTCCGCATACTGGCAAAGCTGCGCACCCCAGTCCTGTAATGGTTTTTCCTGCGCCAGTTCGGAGCTGGCCCGGAACAACAACTGCAAAAAATCATACAGCCCGCCCAATACTTCGGAGCAAGCCCCTTCTATATGGATATAGGGTAAAACACCATCGATGAAATCATTGTCATCGGCGACTGCATACCCCATCAGCAGCCTTTCCAGACCTGCCTGCCAGGTATTTTCCCCGTTTTCGGGGAGTCCCAGCCGGGCTTTGTGCCGCGCGGAACGCCCCCAGCGCACATGCATTTCCTCTACCCAGTGGCGGACCAGTTCCAGGTCGGTTTCCGACATGCCAAAACTGCCGTGCACGGCCGGCTGCGCCAGCAGGTCCAGGACCTCCTGCCAGCCGAAGCGTCCCTGGCTCAAGCGCAAAAACCCGATGAATGCATCCAGCACCGGATTGCTCAGCCGCAGGGAACGATCGGCAACGGCATGCTGTATATCATCGAATACCGCATCGATATAGGCCGTATAACGTTCGATATCCGGCGCCATCACGAGCATATCGCGCAGTTGCAGATCCGGGTTGTCTTCCAGAACCTGCAAAAGCTGGTCTTTCAATACCTCCACTTCGCGGCGCCGGGAATGGCAGGCGTGGATGCTGATGGAGCCATCATCGGCCAAACCCTGTGCAACGACCCGGTTGTGCAGGATATCGTTTTGCAGCCGCTGCAGATTGCTGAGCGATTGTGCAGACTCACTCTCCTCGAAACTGTCCAGATCCAGCTCGAATACCACCTGATCCAGCAGCAGCTCCTGAAATTCCCGCCCCTGCTGGCCAAGCGTCGCCAGCAGTGGATGCCCTGCAGGCAATACATCGGCCTGCGCTGTGCCTCCGTGCAAGATCTGCCTGCGCCTGCTTGGCAGGTCGGCCCAATAGCTCAGCGCGGGATTCAGCAGATACAAATGCACCTGGCAATGTCTCGACAACCCCTGCAAAAACCCCAACAGCAGCGGCGGCATGGAATTCAGACCAAACACCGACAAGCGTTCCGGGAGACAGTCGGCCAGGCTGTTTGCCGGCGCCGCGTTCAGTCGGGTAATGGCATCCAGCCACAGGGCGCCGCGATGCCGGCTGCCGATCTGTGCAGTCAAGCGCCGCCACAGGGCCATTTGCCAGGCTTCGGTTGCCGTTTTATAGCGGGGCTGACCGCGTGTCCACTGATCCAGCATGTCGGTACGCATGATCTGATACTGATCGAAGACGGCGGCCAGCTGCTGCGCCAGTTGATAGCGCTTCAACGCTGTATTTCCCCCGGCCAGATAGCCACGTAAAGGCGCACAACAGGGCTCCTGCACATCCCGCAACAAAGCCTCGAAACGCCAAAGCAGACTTTCCCGGATAAACTCCTGATCATTCAATCCGCTGTCTATCTGTTGCGCGACATGACTGAAGAATTTATTGGGAAAGAGAAAATCGTAATTGCCCCAGACCTTGAAATGACCGGCCAGACGCTGTGACAGCCAGCGCTCCATACCCTGACTCTGGATCAGGAAAGTCTCCTTGCTGAAGGGTGAGGTCAAGGGACTGCTGCGCAGCACCTGGATCAGATGCGCCGCAAGATTCTCGGTTTTATTGGAACTGTGCAGAATGAACATGGAGCGATGAAGATCCAGGACGCCATTGACCTTGAACGGTCAACATTATTTTGTTACAACTTGTAGTTGTATAAATGACATGCATGTGATCTACTAGTCTACTTGACAGCTTCGGTTTTTGGCCGCAGTATTGATTTGTTTATCAATAACATCGGTGCAGAGAAACACGGAGACTTCGGCTTTTCACTTGGCATTCCCAGACTGTTGGTATGATAGAAATAAAACTCCCCCTGGTGGAAAAAAATATACACGATATATTTCCTGGTTCATCATATCTCAAGGTGACAGAAGGCATCAATGCAAACCTGCGCGGCGATGCCGATATCATTGTTTTGACGGGAGAACCGGGAACCGGAAAAACCCTCATCGCACGCCAGATTCTGCATGGCCTGGAAGATGACATTCAATCGGTCTTTCTACAGGATCCCCGCTATACGCTTGAAGAAGTGCTCATCGATGCCTGTGAGCAAATCGGCATCGATGCGGCTGAACTGCGCAACGAACCGGAAAGTGAAAAAAAACTGCGCCTTTTCCATCACTTTCTGAGGCAGCGAAGCCAGGGCAAGGGCCCGGTCAGACTGTTTATCGATGACGCCCATGATGTCGATATCGATACGCTGTTCAACATCCTGAAATTACTCGATGAGCCAGCTGATGAGCGGCCGTTGCAGATCATTTTGATCGGTCTGCCAAAGCTGGAAGTGCTGCTGACATCACCCGAACTGGCGGATCTGATCAAGGCAGAGCCGGTTTTTTTTCATCTCGCCCCGCTCGACACGACGGAGTTGGGCGCATTCGTCTCACAACGGCTGGATGCCTTTGGCATCGCCCAGAAAGATTTTTTTTCCGAACAAGCGATCGCTGAAATCGCTCTCTACACCCGGGGAATTCCCAGCCTGGTAGCCATTCTGTTCGACGCCGTGATGGCAACCATCAATCCGGATGAACAGAAAAGCGTCAGCGGAGCCACTGTCGACGAGGCGGTGGATTTGTTCTCTCTGCCCTGGGCCGTGGAAAACAGAAAACGCGGCGCCTTTCGTGTCTCCGAGGGGCCGGACAACAAAAACCACGATCCAGACAGCAGCAGCGAAGAGGATCCGCAAATCGTCAAAAAGACACTCATCTCGGGTATCAAGGGAAAAGTCACGGATCTTTTTTCCCAGAAAAAAATTGTCCACCTGGAAGCCGCCAGGGACAACCGAAGCAGTGAAAAAAATTCACCGGACGACAGGAACATTTCCGTGGTATCCGCGGATCCAGATCAACACCAGACAACAGGTGACCAGGTCGGCAAAACGAACAACTATGCCAAAACCAAAAACACCGGAAAGGCAAAGACGCTTCAGGGTGAGCAGAATGCCGATAAAATGGAGGAACCGAGTCACCAGGCATCAATCCAACAGAATGGCAAGGTAGAGAATATGAAAACGAACTTCCAACAGGAGACGAGCAACCGGGGCGAACAGTTGACCAAGGTGCTCAAGGCGCTGCAGAACGGTTCACCCGATGTCGAGGCAGTGGCATTGATTTCCGATGACGGACTGATGGTGGCCAGTGCATTGCCGCAGGATCTCGATGAAATACGTGTCGGCGGCATGAGCGCCACACTGCTGAGTCTGGGCACCCGTTCCTCGGCGGAGCTGCGCCGGGGCAAGGTGCAAGAGATCATCGTTCGCGGTGAGCATGGCTATACGGTGATGCTGAATGCCGGGCGCGGCACACTGCTGCTGGTGGTCGCCAATCAGAATGCCAAACTGGGACTGATTTTTTTCGATATGCACGAAGCGATCGGAAAAATCAGCGAAATCCTGTGATTTTCCGCCACCGGCAGCAGACTTTCTTCATTATCTGAATCCAGCACCAGACGCTATGGCCAACACCGTACTTTTCGACGATGGTGAACACCGGAATATACTGCTGGAGGATTTCGATCCCGGTGGCGCGGCGGTTCAGGCGAATCAACATGTGATAGTCCATGACGCACAGGGAATGATCCTCGATCCTGGCGGGCACAAGGTGTACAGCAAGGCCTTGTCCGAAACCTATGCGCTGCTGGGCGACAGCCAATTGCGTTATATCTTTTTTTCCCACCAGGACCCGGACATCGTCGCGGCGATGAATGGCTGGCTGATGACCACCGACGCCGATGCCTATATTTCCAGGCTTTGGATGCGTTTCGTTCCCCATTTCGGCCTGGATCATCTGCTCAGCGAGCGTCTCAAGCCCATACCCGATGAAGGCATGCTGCTGAACCTGAACGGCGTCGAACTGGTGATTCTGCCAGCGCATTTTCTGCACAGCACCGGCAATTTCCAGGTCTACGACCCAGTGGCCAAGGTTCTTTACAGCGGCGATCTGGGAGCGTCGCTGGGCATGGATTATCTGAAGGTTACCGACTTCGATGAGCACATCGCCTACATGGAGGTGTTTCACAGGCGCTATATGGCCGCCAATGTGGTCATGAAAGCCTGGGCAAACATGGTGCGCCAACTCGATATCGAAATAATCGCTCCCCAGCATGGCGCCTATTTCCAGGGCAGGGAGATGGTGGCGCGATTTATCGACTGGTGCGCCGATTTTCACTGCGGCGTCGATTATATCACCGAGCTTTACAATATCCCGTCAGCCTGAGCATACATCCCCATGCATTATTTTTTGGCTTCGAGCAGCACAGCAGTTTTCCTTGCCGGAACTGCCGGATTGACTATCAACCGGACAGGCTTGGGCCTGCCTGCCGCCTGCTGCGGCAATTTCAGGCCGGTGTCACAGCGGCATGTCTGAAACCCGGGAAAATATCAGCCGGCAACTCCAGCCCTGCCAGATCAGAGGGGAGTCCGTCCCGCTGTGGCTACCTTCCGTGCTGGCGCTGTTGGGAATAATCAACAGCATTTTCATTGCCCAATCATTCCTGCCGGAGACACTGCAAGCCACCGCTTCACGAACAGAACAAAACATACCCCGGGTGCAGGCCGGAGTGGAAAAACAGCACCGAGCAAGCGACCGGACAGGCATATCCAGGACCAGCACATCAGCAAAAACCCGCGCCTCGTCGGCAATTCGGGCGGACATCGTCAAACCTGAAACACCGGATCAGCGATCAGCGGCCTTGACAGAGAAACAGGCTCTCCCGACAAAATCTCCGACTGCTGCTGAAGCAAGCCCCGTCAGTACCCGGACAGCAGCGCAGATCCCAGCCAAAACTGTGCCGCACAGCACCAGCAGCCCGGAGAAGCCGTCTCCAGAGAAACAGACGCCAGCAATTGCAGCGCCGGAGAGCAATACTATCGTAGCGGAGAAACCTCTCCCGCCTGCCAGTATCATGGCGGAAAAACCTGCCGAAGCCACCACTGCAACTTTGCAGAAAATACCGGCAGTGAGCAACCGCAAGGCTCCAAAACCGCCAGTATCCACCACAGAAGTGGCCACGATCAGCCCCCCGCCAGCGACATTGACTGACGAAAGCACTGCCGGGACGACGCTGCATCAGCCAGTCGCAGTGCGGCAACCATCATCCCCCCGGGATTGCCCTGCGCTTTTTTTCATCGCCTTCCCGATTGGCAGCGAAACTCCTCTGACGCAGAATCTATATCCGAAAATCAAACGCCTGCGAAGCTGGCTCAGGCAACATCCCGATAAAAAAGTGCTGGTCGAAGGACATACCGACTCTTACGGCCCGGAAGAATTCAATCTGCTGCTCAGTTATCGTCGGGCAAAGGCCGCCGAGAAAATCCTGCTGGAAGCAGGGATAGCCGGCAAGCAATTGCTGGTCAGGGCGCTCGGCGAAGAAGAGCCGGTGCCGGGCCTGTCGGCAAAGTCCAGAAAAAACCGGGTCGCTTCCATCAGGGTGGAAGCCCCCCGCCAGTGCATCAACAACTTGATCAATGGAGACATCGACTGATGGCCACTTTCATGGGAATCGCCACCGCCGCGGTATTACTGCTGGCTGGTTATTTATTCGGTGTCAGACAGGGATACCAGGCACGGGAAAAGCTGCGCACCCAGCTGGCCGAGCAAAAGGATAGCAAGATCGATGCCCTGCTGCAAAAAAGTGAAGCCCTGCATCGATTTATCGAGCCTCTGGCGGAATGGGACGAACATGTGGAAAAGCTGCGCACCGAGATGCAACGGATGCAGGCCGCAATGCAGCCCCAGGACCAGGTCTCCTTGGAGTTGAGCAATCTGCAAAGTACCGCCACCAGCCGCAGCGATTTGACCACGCTGATGAACGAGATTGCCGAAAAAGGGCATTTTCAGGCGCTGCTGCTCAGCGACGAAGACGGCTTGCCACTGGTCTCCAGCAGCAATGCCGAAGAGCTTGAATGGCTGGCCGCAATTGCCTCCTTCGTGGTGATTTTCGGAGACCGCATCCAGCGTGACGGCGCCGCCAGCCCCATAGCCTTCCTGGTGCGGGACAGCGACAACAGAGATATCCTGTGCCGCATCTTCGCTGTCGGCAGCAGACGACTGGTATTCACTGCTGTTTCCGTGGAAATGCAGCTGACCCCCAATGCACTGGATCCCGCCCTGGAAAAAGTCACCGGTATTCTGCAACCCGGACTGAGCTGACGGGCTGGCGGCATGCCATTCCCTGCACGATTACAGCAGCCGGCACTGGTGATAATCCATCTCTCAGAAAATCGAAACATGTAACGCCATGACGCCACGCTGGGAACATTTCGAACACGGGGCCGATATCGGCATCCGCGGCATCGCCTCCACACCAGGTGAGGCATTTGCACAGACAGCCGTGGCCCTGACCGCCGTCATTACCAACCCCGAGCTTGTCTCGCCGGTGCAATGTGTCGACATCACCTGTGAAGCACCTGACCTGGAATTACTGCTGCTGGACTGGATCAACGACCTGATCTATCAAATGGCTGTGCGGAGAATTTTGTTTGCCCGTTACCAGGTCGTGATCGATAACAACAGACTGCAGGCGCAGGCCTTTGGCGAGAGCATCGACCGCAAAAAACACCAGCCCGGCGTGGAAATCAAGGCTGCCACTTTTACGGAACTGCGCGTCTATCGGAATTCCGGGCATCTGTGGATCGCACAGTGCGTCGTCGATGTGTAATAAATATGGATCTCAATCAGTTTAAACAGCGCGATGAAAATACCTGGGAAATCCCGGTCGCCGGGAACATGCGGGTACCGGCGATTATCTATGCCGACCAACGACTGCTGCTGGCCATGGACCAGAAAGTTCACCAGCAAATCACCAATGTCGCGGCATTGCCGGGCATCGTCGAAGCAGCCTATGCGATGCCAGACGCCCACTGGGGCTACGGCTTTCCCATTGGCGGCGTCGCCGCCTTCGACCCGCAACGGGGCGGCGTGGTATCCGCCGGTGGCGTGGGCTTCGACATCTCCTGTGGGGTACGCACCCTGCACACCGGTCTATCCATAACGGATATAGAGAGACACAAGTACTGGCTGGCGGATGAATTATTCAAAACGGTTCCCGCAGGACTCGGCAGTACCGGCCGGATCCGTCTGCAGCACAAGGAAATGCTGGCAATGCTGAAAGGTGGTGCAAAATGGGCCGTGGAGCGGGGGGTCGGTGAACACAGAGACCTGCTATACACCGAAGAAGGGGGCTGCATGGCCGGCGCAGAACCGGCCTGCGTCTCCGAGAAGGCTCGAAAAAGGCAAAGGGAGGAAATGGGAACCCTGGGCTCCGGGAACCATTACCTGGAGGTCCAGCGTGTCAAGGAAATCTATGATCACAAGACCGCGCAAACATTTGGCCTGCAACTCGATAGCGTTGTAATCAGCATCCACTGCGGTTCCAGGGGACTGGGGCATCAGATCGGCACAGAGTTTCTTAAACAGATGGCCCTGTCGGCGTCCCGTCATGCCATCGATCTGCCGGATCGCGAACTGGCCTGCGCACCACTGAACTCCTCTCTGGGAAAGGCCTACCTGGGCGCGATGCGCGCCGGGATCAACTGCGCCCTGGCCAACCGCCAGATCATCACCCATTTGACCCGGCAGGCCTTCTCCAGGATCTTTCCAGGCGCCAAGCTCACCCTGTTGTACGATGTATCCCATAATACCTGCAAACAGGAACGGCACCAGATCGACGGCGTCGAAACAAGCCTGTTCGTGCATCGCAAGGGCGCCACCCGGGCTTTTGGCCCCAACCACCCGGAACTGCCAGAAGCATACCGCAATGTCGGACAGCCAGTGTTGATCGGCGGTTCCATGGGCACCTGCTCCTACATTCTCTGCGGCACCGAAGCCAGTGAGCGGCGGGCTCTCAGTTCCGCCTGCCATGGCGCCGGCCGCGCCATCAGCAGACGCAAGGCCATGAAACAGTGGCGCGGCAGGGAACTCCTCGAT
>JAJRWJ010000074.1 GCA_024276805.1 Gammaproteobacteria bacterium | reverse complement strand
CTTTTTAAAGAAAAGAAGGGCGGCAGGGATGCCGGTGCCATAGAAGAGTTTTTCCGGCAGACCAATTACAGTGTCGAGCAGGTTTTCCTCGATCAGCTTGCGGCGGATTTTGCCTTCCGCCGCGCCCCGGAACAGGACGCCATGAGGCACGACCACGCCCATGCGGCCAGTGCCCGGTTTGAGGGTTTCGATCATGTGCAGGATAAAGGCATAGTCGCCTTTGGTCTTGGGGGGAATTCCACGGCGAAAGCGGCCCCATTTATCGTGTTCGGCTTCATCGTGCCCCCACTTCTCCAGCGAAAAGGGCGGGTTAGCGGTAACGATGTCGAAGTGCATCAGCGATTCGTCCTTGTTCAATAGCTTGGGATTGCGCAGGGTGTCGCCCCATTCAATTCGGTGGTTGTCCTCGCCGTGCAGAAACATGTTCATCTTGGCCAGCGCCCAGGTAGAGCCGATGGCTTCCTGACCGTAGAGGGCGTATTTTTTCGAGCCGTTGAAACGCTCGCGGATCTTACGCCCGCACTTCATCAACAGCGAGCCGGAGCCGCAGGCGGGGTCACAGATCTCGTCGCCTTCCTGCGGTTCCAGCAGCTCGGCGATAAGATCGGAGACCTCGGGAGGCGTGTAGAACTCACCGGCCTTTTTGCCGGAAGTGGCAGCAAAGTTTTTGATCAGGTATTCATAGGCATTGCCGATCACGTCCAGGCTGCCGATACGCGAGGGGCGCAGGTTCAGTTCTGGTCTGTTGAAGTCTTCCAGTACATGACGCAGGATTTCGTTTTTCTGCTTGTCGTCCCCCAGTTTGTTGGAGTTGAAGCTGATGTCCTGAAACACATCCCGCAGTTTGGCGATATTGGCCTCTTCGATGGCGTGCAGCGCCTGGTCGATGCGCTCGCCGTTGCCTGGCTCGTGACGATGTTCAAACAGGCTGTAGAAGCTGGCTTCCGTGGGTAGCACAAAACGCTCGGCCTTCATCAACTCCGTAATCAGCTCCGGCTCGTCCCCATGTTCGGCCTGGTAGGTATCATAGTGATCCTGCCAGACATCGCTGATGTATTTGAGAAACAGCATGGTGAGCACGTAATCCTTGTAGATGCTGGGATCGACGACGCCCCGGAAGCTGTCGCAAGCCCCCCATACGGCCTTGTTGATGGCGTCCTGATTGATTTGGTCATTCATTGTGTATTGACTCCCGGTTCTTTCAGCAGGTCATTGGCGATGCCGTTCATCAGGGTTTCCCCATTGTGGATGAGTTGTTCCATAAGTTGTTGTTGTTTTTTGAGTGCATCAGCCAGATTGATGATAGTGCGCTGTTTGGACATCGACGGTAATACCACTGGCGTCGCAGCTAATACGCTGCGGCGGATACTCTTGGTGAGTGTGCCCTCGGCTTCACGTTGAAAATGGCGCTGGCTGTGCGGCTGATTGAGCAGCCAGGCAAGAAAGTCAGGGATTAGTTCACGGGTTTTAGACCTGAGTACGAAAAAGTGTGGCGCAGGCACAGCCTGCAAGTCAGTAATAGATTCATCAATGAGTACGGCGTAATTGTTATTTCCGCGTGCGGCAAATAGCACGTCACCCGGTTTCAGCCAATCGGGTTCACGTTTGCTTGCCGGTTGTACTTCAGTGCAGCCAGCCCAGTCGATTGATTGATCTGGCAGGATATTTTTCATTTGCACGGCAACCATGCCCGCTCCCGGCTTTTCCTGGATTCTGCCTCGAAAGGGGTGTCCCGAATTGATTGTGGCAATCTCGTTTAGCCTCATACGGAAGCCTTCATTATTGAAAATGATGCAGATATTATAGAGGGTAAGAGGCATTTTCCAAAGAATTAATGTCTCATCACCGATGAAGCAAAAAATATTAAAGGATACCTGCTTGCGTATGCCCCTCATCTATGCCGAAACCTTATAAATCCTGTCATCCCGACGCAAGGAGGGTTCCTTATCGTTGCCATGCTCTGCGCGGGAATGCATCGCGTGACGCTTGCAGCGCAGAACAAAAAACCATTTCCCGGTCCTGTTTTGCGTTAGAATTGGGCATTGACGCAAAGCGCTCCTGACAGTATTGTCAGCAATTTTCATTACCTGCAACAATTCTTCCATGGCTATCGGCAAGCTTTTGATCTACATAGGCATCTTCTCTCTGGCTGCAGGCCTTGTATTGACCTTCGCTCCGGGTCTGCTGGGCTGGTTCGGCAAACTGCCTGGCGACATCCGCATCGAAACCAAACATAGTTTCGTTTTCATCCCGATCACCTCGATGATCGTTATCAGCATCATCCTGACTTTGATCATCAATCTGTTTTTCCGGCGGTGAGTCAAAAATTCGTCACTTATTTCCCGCTGCTGGCGCTTGCCCTGTCGCTCGTCGCCTTCTTTTATCCATCCGGATTTGTCGCATTGAAACCGGCAATCGTTCCCCTGTTGTCATTGATCATGTTCGCCATGGGCATGACCCTGACCTGGCGACATTTCCAGGCTGCCGTCAGACAACCACGGATCATCGCTATCGGCATCGCCATCCAATACTTTTTCATGCCGTTGTTTGCCTGGCTGTCGGCAATGTTATGGCGGCTTCCCGGCGAACAGTTGATTGGCATGGTCCTGGTGGGCAGCAGCGCCGGAGGTACTGCGTCCAATGTCATCTGCTACCTGGCCAGAGGAAATGTCGCACTGTCGATTTTGATGACCATGACATCGACCCTGTGCGCGGTGATTTTGATGCCGGTTCTGGTCTACCTGTATCTGCATCAAAGCATTCCGGTGCCAACCATGGAAATGATGCGCAGCATCCTGTTCATTGTATTGATTCCGGTAGTGACCGGAACAATGCTCAATTCCCTGTTTGCCGGCAGACTGACGAAAATAGAAGCGGCTTTCCCGGTCATTTCCAGTATTGCCATCATCATCATTATCGCCATCATCGTCGCTCTCAACCGGCAAAACCTGGCCGTCCTGAGCCTGCCGCTACTTGGCGCGGTCATGTTGCACAATGTGCTGGGACTGGTTACCGGCTACAGCATTCCCTTGCTGCTGAAATTTGATGCGACCACCTGCCGAACTGTCTGTATTGAAGTCGGCATGCAGAATTCCGGCTTGAGCGTCGCCCTCGCCATCAAGTATTTTTCCACACTTTCCGCACTTCCCGGAGCATTGTTCAGCATCTGGCACAATCTTTCCGGCGCCATGCTCGCCGCATACTGGCGCAAAGCCGCCGCTTCTCGCCACCAGTAAGCGTGGCTGCAGTCACCGCTTCAGTGCTGACCGGCAATATCTGGCATCGTTATTGCT
>JAJRWJ010000073.1 GCA_024276805.1 Gammaproteobacteria bacterium | reverse complement strand
TACAAGCTGGATGTGGACAATTTCGCGGCGGTCATGGCGCGTATCGCCCCGGGGCTGACATTGCGTTTCAGTGATTCCGCCATGCCGGATATTGGCATCGACCTGCGGCAGCTGGATGATTTTCATCCCGACATGCTGCTGCAGAAGCTGGATATCTTTCAGGGGCTGCTGCATCTCCGGGAGCGTCTGCAGGATCCTGCAGATTTTGCTGCCGCTGCCGGGGAATTGCGCACCCAGGTGCAGTTGACTGCCCAGACGCAGGACAAAGCGCAGACAGATACCGGATCTGCGGCGCAGGAAGATGACGCGGAAACGCTGCAGAGGCTGCTCGGCGAGCCGTCACAAAGAGCATCCCGGCCTGCGGAGATCAAGGGGAAAAATGCTGCCGAAGATTACATCCGGAGGATAGTTGCCGATTATGTGGTTCCGGATGCGCCAGCCTATCGGGATGTCTACATACAGGCCGTGGATGCTGCGATCAGTGCAAAAATGCGCATGCTGCTGCAGCATCCGGATTTTCAGGCGCTGGAGTCCGCCTGGCGGGCCGTGCATGATCTGGTTTCAGGCATTGAAACCGATACGGCTCTGTCTTTGCATGTGCTGGACGTGAGCAGGGAGGAACTGTTCGCCGATCTCAGTTCGGCGACACAGGGCCTGCAGACGTCGGCCGTGTACCGCCTGCTGGTGGAACACCATGCCGAGGCATTTGGCGGAGCCCCCTGGTCGGTGCTGGCCGGCAATTACACCTTCGGTTGCAGTGCCGAAGATATCGCCCTGCTGGTGGGGCTGGGAGTGCTGGCCTCGCATGCCGGCGGACCCTTTCTCGCCGCAGCCGACCCCCGGATACTGGGCTGTCGCTCCCTGGCCGGGACCCCGGATGCCCATGACTGGCCGGAACCGGATCCGCAGTGCGCGCAGCGCTGGCAGGCGTTGCGTCAATCCCCGGTGGCAACCTGGCTGGGCCTGGCGCTGCCCAGGCTGCTGATGCGCCTGCCCTACGGCCGGGATACCGAGGAGCTGGAGTCCTTCGATTTCGAGGAAATGTCGCCGGCCCAGGGCCATGAAGCCTTTTTGTGGGGCAATCCGGCATTCTACTGTGCGCTGCTGCTGGCCAGGTCGTTCATCGACCGGGGCTGGGACATGCAGCCTGGAGACAACCTGCAGATCGACGATCTGCCCGCTTATATTTTCCAGCAAAACGGCGAGCCGAAACTGCTGCCCTGCGCCGAAGTGTGTCTGAGCGAAAATACCATGGTGAAGATACTCGATCAGGGCCTCATGCCCTTCATCAGCCACCGCAGCAGCAACATCGTCCGGCTGGCCAGGTTTCAGTCGCTGGCGCAGCCGTCCGCGGCTCTGTCCGGGCCTTGGTCCTGACCAGGCGCCATTTTCACGGGCATTCATCGAAAGTGGCTGTAACGGCAATTCAAGGCATCTGAATTTCACAACAGGGAACATGCAACATTCCATCATTGCCCCGGGCGCGCGCATCGAATTGAGAAACGAAGAGTGGCTGGTCAGACGCGTCGATGCGACCACTTCCGGTGGTCAGCAACTGACCTGTATCGGCTTGAGCGAGCTGGTCAAGGACAGGGAGGGTATTTTCCTGACCGAACTGGATGACAATGTCGCCCTGAAAACGCAAATCAATATCCTCAGGCCGGAAGACACCGAATTCCTCCAGGACATGTCGGATGGATTTATCGACAGCCGTCTATACCTGGAGTCATTGCTGCGGGAAACACCGGCATCCGACAACAGATTGCACATCGGCCACAAGGCGGCCATGGACCTGCTGGCCTACCAGGTGCAGCCGGCCCTGCAGGCCTTGAACCAGCCTCGCCAGCGCATCCTGATCGCCGATGCGGTAGGGTTGGGCAAGACACTGGAAGCCGGCATACTGGTGTCCGAGCTGATGCGCCGCGGCAGGGGGAAGCGGCTGCTGGTGGTGGCGGTAAAAGCCATGCTCAGCCAGTTTCAGAAAGAATTCTGGAACCGTTTCACCATTCCCTTGACGAGGCTGGATTCCGTTGGCATTCAGCGGGTCAGAAACCAGATTCCGAGCAATCACAATCCCTTCCTCTATTACGACAAGGCCATCGTTTCGGTGGATACCTTGAAACAGGGCGTGGAATACCGCAACTATCTGGAAAATGCCTATTGGGACATCATCATTATCGACGAGGCCCACAACGTCGCGGAGCGTTCCGGCAGCAGCCAGCGGTCGCGGCTGGCGAAACTGCTGGCGACCCGTTCCGATACGCTGATCATGTTGTCCGCCACGCCCCACGATGGCAGGGCGAAAAGCTTCGCCAGCCTGCTCAACATGCTCGACGCCACGGCAATCGCCGATCCCGGGAATTACAGCAAGGACGATTACGCGGACAAGGGGCTGGTGATCCGGCGTTTCAAGAAAGACATTCTCGAGCAGGTCGAGGGTGAGTTCAGGGAAAGGCAGACCCATCAGATCAAAGCCATGGCCAGTCCGGCGGAGCAGACGGCATTCGATTGCCTGCTGGCCATGCGCTTCGCCAGGCTCGATCAGGCCCGTAACAGCGGCATGCTGTTCAGGACCACCCTGCTCAAGGCGCTGCTGTCGAGTCCCGCGGCCTGCCTGAAAACCGTGCAAAAGCGGCTGAAAACCCTGATCCGTAAGGACGATGCCGGCTATGCCCGGGATATTGAACAGCTCGGCTCCTTGCACGGCCTGCTGGAAAATATCAGTGCGCCGCAATTCGCCAAATACCAGCAATTGCTGCAATCACTGCATGACAAGAGCAGTCCCTGTCACTGGCAGGCGAAGGATCCCATAGACCGGCTGGTGATCTTTACCGAACGCATCGAGACCCTGAAATTCCTGGAGCGGCAATTGTCGGACGATCTCAGGCTCAGGGCAGGCCAGGTGGAAATCCTGCACGGCATGCTGTCCGATATGGAACAGCAACGGATAGTCGAAGACTTTGGGCGGGAAAACAGCAAGGTCCGGTTGTTGCTTTGTTCCGATGTCGCCTCGGAAGGAATCGACCTGCATTTCCTCAGTCACCGGATGATCCATTTCGATATTCCCTGGTCATTGATGGTATTTCAGCAGCGCAATGGGCGTATCGATCGCTATGGGCAGGAGCATACGCCGCAGATTTTCTACTTCATGACCGAAGCGGATAACGACACCCTGAAAGATGATAATCGCATCCTGCAAATCCTGATCGAAAAAGACGAACAGGCGGTGAAAAATATCGGCGACCCTTCGGTGTTCATGGGTGTTTACGATAGCGCACAGGAGGAGGTTATCACCGCCCATGCCATTGAACAGGGCCAGACCGCGGCGGCATTCGACCGGCAACTGCAGCCCAAGCTGCAGGACTTCGACTTTTTTACCGAAGACTGGTTTGCCAGCGAAAACCAGGCCGGCGAAGACCCACTGCAGCAGACAGCGGAGCCACTCAGCCTGTTTCGTTCCGATTTCGATTACCTGGCCCAAGGCATACAGCGGCTTGCCGAACGTGAACAGCGTGATCGTATTACCCAGCTGGAAAGCAACCCGGGCACCCGGCGCATCGAGTTCACTGCGCCGCTCAGCCTGGAGCAACGCTTCAAACATCTGTGCAGGGAAATCTGGCCCAAAGACGCCCACTTCATACTCTCGGCCGACAGGGCCGCCATCGATGCCGCGATCAGGGAAAGCCGGCAGTCCGAACAAAGCTGGTCACGAGTACATTATCTATGGCCGCTGCATCCCGTATTTCAATGGCTCAACAACAAGGTGGGCAGCCATTTGCGACGTCAGCAGGCGCCGGTCATCAAGGCGGGTTACAAACTGGGTGAACATGAAACCGTTTTCATCACTTACAGTCAGCTGCCCAACCAGAAGGGCCAGCCGGTCATACAATGCTGGCAGGGGATTTATTTTCAACGCCGGCAGCTGACCGGCATCAGGTCGCTTCCGGAAGTGCTGGAGTAGCTTGGTATGCAAGAGGGCTTGCCCAATCCGGCCATACCCGATCCGGACATCGACTCCCTGCAGGTATTGCTGCCGCAAGTGGTGGATGCGGTGCAGAAAATCATGCGCGAACGGCGCCAGGCATTCGAACGGGAAACACGGCCGAAACTGGATGCCCAGTTGCTGAAACTGGAAATACTGGAGAACAGGCACTTTCAGCAGCTGGATCTTTACATGCAGACCAGCGAGCAGATCGAAGCGATCAAACAGAAACGGCGCGAGCAGGAAACAGAAGCCATTCGCAGCCGTTTCCAGGAATACCGGCAATGGATAAAGGAAACCATGAATACCGAAGAGCAGCCCTACATCCAGATCGTCGCCGCAGTAATTCATTAGGAGTGCAAAAGCTTCCAGGAGTGCAAAAGCTTCAGCTTTTGCATAGACAGACACCAATTCAAGCCAGGAAAAAGCTGAAGCTTTTTCACTCCAAAGCGGGAATCCCATGGCACTCGACCTGACCGGCATAGAAAACGACAACGAATTCTACAGCAGCCACTACCTTGCGGCCATATTCGAAAGCGATCTGAAGCACACCTTCAGACAATGGCAGGAACAGGAGGAACGCTACCGGGAACAGATCAGGGCCAGCGGGCAAAAGGCCGATCCCCGGCATCCCGATCGCGCGCCGTGGGTGCGGCTCAAGGCCCTGGCGCAGGATTATTTCCGCCTGCAGAACCAGTTGCAGAAAGAACATGACCCGGCGTGCCGCTTGGCGCTGCAGCGCGGCTTCACGACACAGCTGCTCGATGCGCTGCATTATCCTGGCCAGAGCGCGCTCAAGTCCCTCGACAACCACGCCGGCGAAATACCGGTTCTGGCCGAAGTCGCGCAGGGCCTGCAGCCGGTGTTGTGGGTATTGATGGCGCTGAACCCGCCCGCAGACAAGGTCGATCCGTTGACCCTGACGCTGCAGGCGAGGCAGTGGCCGGAAGACCAGGTGCCGGAAGCGGCCCTGCTGGAACTGAGCTTCGAAGACCTGCTCGGCAAACACATCTTCGCCATGGACAGGCCGCCGCGCTGGATACTGCTGATCAGCGACAACCGGATACTGCTGATCGACCGCAGCAAATGGCATGAAAAACGGCTGCTGCGTTTTGATCTGGGAGAGTTGTTCGGCCGCCGCGAAGACAGCACCCTGAAGGCCAGCGCCGCGCTGTTGGCCAGAGAGCATCTCGCCCCGGAACAGGGCCTGTGCCTGATCGATACGCTGGACGAGAACGCCCACAAACATGCCTTCGCCGTCTCCGAAGACCTGAAATACGCGCTGCGTGAATGCATCGAACTGCTCGGCAACGAGGCCATCAGGCATTGGCGGGAAGTCAGCAAGGAAGCGCCGCCGGCCGACAACCTGAGCCGCGAATGCCTGCGCTACATGTACCGGCTGCTGTTTCTGTTCTATATCGAAGCGCGCCCCGAACTTGCCTATGTGCCGGTCAGGAACTCGCCGGCCTACCTCAAGGGCTACAGTCTGGAAGCGCTGCGTGACCTGGAAATGGTACCATTGCACAGCGAGGAGGCGCGGGGCGGGAGTTATATCAACGACAGCATCCAGCTGCTGTTCGACCTGATCTACCAGGGATTTCAACCCGGCGTGAACCAGGACCTGTTCGCCAGCGGCGATGCCGAAGCCTTCAGCATCACCCCGCTGAAGAGCCACCTGTTCGATCCCGCCAGCACGCCCACCCTGAACCGGGTCCGGTTTCGCAACGAGGTGCTGCAGAAAATCATCCGGCTTATGTCCCTGAGCCGTCCCGCCAGGGGCAGGACACGCCGGGGGCGCATCTCCTATGCCCAGTTGGGCATCAACCAGCTGGGCGCGGTGTACGAGGCCCTGCTCTCCTACCAGGGCTTCTTTGCCCCGCACGACCTCTACGAAGTGAAGAAAGCCGGGAGCAATCCGGACGACCTGGAGTCGGCCTGTTTCGTGCCGGAGTCCGAGCTGGGCCAGTACACCGAACAGGAACGGGTGCTGAATGAACAGGGCGGCTTCAAATGTTATCCCCGGGGCACGTTCATCTATCGCATGAACGGCCGCGACCGGGAAAAATCCGCCTCCTATTACACCCCCGAGGTGCTGACCCGGACGCTGGTCAAATACGCCCTCAAGGAACTGCTGAAGGACAAAAGCGCCGCGCTGATTCTGCAATTGCAGGTGTGCGAGCCGGCCATGGGCTCGGCGGCGTTCCTCAACGAAGCCATCAACCAGCTGGCCGCCGCCTACATTCGGCGCCGCGAACAGGAGACCGGGCAGCGCCTGGCGCATGAAGCCTATGCCGGCGAACTGCAGAAGATCAAGCTCTACCTGGCCGACAACAACGTGTTCGGCATCGACCTGAACCCGGTCGCGGTGGAGCTGGCCGAAGTGTCGCTGTGGCTCAATTCCATCCACGAAAGCGGTTTCGTGCCCTGGTTCGGCCTGCAGCTGTTCAACGGCAACTCGCTGATCGGCGCGCGGCGGCAGGTGTTCGGCGCCGATGTCCTGGACGGCGGAAACAAAAAAGACCAGCTCTGGTACAACCTGGCCCCGCTGCGTCTCGACCCACTCGGCCTGTCGGGCAAACACCCCCAGCCGGATGAGGGGGAACAGGCCCGGACCTGTCACGACAACCAGCCGTTGCTCCGGCAGCGCGGCCGGTGCGTGTACCATTTCCTGCTGCCCGACCCGGGCATGGCGCACTACCAGGACAAGGTGGTGAAAAAGCTCGAGGCGGCGCGGATTAAACGCATCGCCGACTGGCGCAAGGCCTTCTGCAGGCCGTTTACGGAACCGGAAATCCGGCAATTGCAGGTCTTCTCGGGCAAGATCGACCAGCTCTGGCAGGCCCACGCCAGCCAGCAGCGCGCCATTCGCAACAAAACCACCGACCCCTTCGCGATCTGGGGACATGCCGGGGACGGCAGCCGGCGAAGCAGCGGCATCGCGCAGAAAGACCGCATCCTGCAGCAGGAGCGGGAATCCAGGAACCTGAAAAACTCCTCGCCCTACCGGCGCCTGAAACTGGTGATGGATTACTGGTGCGCGCTGTGGTTCTGGCCCATACAGGAGGCGGAAAACCTGCCCGCGCGCGACGACTGGCTCTTCGACCTGAACTGGCTGCTGATGGGCGGTACGCTGGAGCCGGTCACCGCGCCGGGGCAGACCGCGGAACTGTTCCCGGACACCCTGCCGCGCCAGCAGAGCCTGGACTTCAACGACCGCTTCGGGCAGCTGGATGTCGATAAAATCATCCGCGACAACCAGCGCCTGCGCATCGCCGACCGGCTGGCCCGGCTGCACCGATTCTTCCACTGGGAGCTGGAATTCGCCGACATTTTCGCCCTGCGCGGCGGCTTCGACCTGGTGCTGGGAAACCCGCCCTGGCTGAAGGTCGAATGGCAGGAGGCTGGCGTCCTGGGCGACGCCAACCCGCTGTTCGTGCTGCGCAGGTTCAGCGCCAGCCAGCTGGATAACCTGCGCGGAGAAAGCTTTCTGCAGTACCCGGGCCTCGAGGCCGATTACCTGCTGGAATACCAGCAGGCGGAAGGGACGCAGAACTTTCTCAATGCCACGGTCAATTATCCGCTGCTGAAGGGCGTGCAGACCAACCTGTACAAATGCTTTCTGCCGCAGGCGTGGCAGGCGGGAAACAGAGGCGCGGTGAGCGGCTTTCTGCATCCGGAAGGGGTCTATGACGATCCCAGGGGCGGGCCGTTCCGGGCGGCGATCTACCCACGCCTGCGGGGGCATTACCAGTTTCAGAATGAGAAAAAATTATTTTCAGAAGTTGCAAATCGAGCGACATTTAGCATCAATATTCATGGTGCTGTTCGAGAGGTAAGTTTTAAAAATATCGCTAATTTATTTATTCCTCTAACTATAGATGCTTGTTATCAGCATGATGGCCAAGGTGCAGTAGGTGGTATTAAAAATGACGAAGACGAATGGAATTTTGCAGGTCATCATAGTCGGATCATTCCGGTGAATGAAAAGATCCTGCAACTGTTCGCAAGGCTCTACGATGCACCGGGTACGCCGGCCCTGCAGGCCAGGCTGCCGGCCTTGCACAGCCGGCAGCTGGTCACGGTGCTGGAAAAATTCGCCGCGCAGCCGCGGCGGCTGGGTGATTTGCAGGGTGAGTATTTCTCATTGGAAATGTGGCATGAAACCAATTCCCAGAAAGACGGCACCATCAGGCGCCAGACCGGCTTTCCGGAACATGCCGGGCAATGGATACTGTCCGGCCCGCATTTCTTCGTCGGCACGCCGTTTTATCAGACACCGCGAGCTATTTGTGAGACTCATAAAGCTTATGACAATTTAGATATAACTGCTTTGCCCGATGACTACCTGCCGCGCGGCAACTATGTCCCCGCCTGCGGCAGGGAGGAATACCAGCGGCGCGTGCCGCGGGTGAGCTGGATAGAGCAAGGGGAAACGCAGCCCAAGCGGGTGACGGAGTATTATCGGTTTGTGAATCGGGAGATGATTGGCTCATCATCAGAACGGACATTTATTAATGGGGTGCTTCCAAAAGGAGTAGCGCATATCAACACTTGTTTAACACTGGTTTTTAAGGAAACAAATCAATTATTGGATTATTCAGCCTTATGCCTATCTATACCCATAGATTTTCGAGTAAAAAGCACCGGTCAAAGTCATGCCAACTTATCATTGTTAAATCAATTGCCGGTATTAACCAGGGACAGGCTAAAGTCCTTTTTGCATGTGCGTGCATTGGGACTTAACTGCCTGACCAGCCATTTCGCCGATCTCTGGCAAGCCTGCTACCAGCCCGAATTCAACAAGGACCACTGGGCCAAGGCCGACCCGCGCCTGCCGGATGATTTTTTCCATCGGCTCACTCCAGACTGGCAACGCCATTGCGCCCTGCGCAGCGACTACCTGCGCCATCAGGGCGCTGCTGGAGATCGATGTGCTGGCGGCGCTGGCCCTGGGCCTGACGCTGGAGGAACTGCAGACCCTCTACCGCGTGCAGTTTCCGGTGATGCGCCAGTACGAGCTGGACACCTGGTACGACCGCGCCGGCCGCATCGTGTTCACCGTTTCCAAGGGCCTGGTGGGCGTCGGTCTGCCGCGCAGGGCGAAAAGGGGCGACCCGCCCTGCCGGCTCCTTACCCCGCCGCCGGAGGTCGCGTCCCGTTGGCCGGACTGGTGCGCGGAAAATGTCAGTGGGGCAAACGGCCGGTTTCACATCGATACCGGTGGCTGGCGCGGCGAAAGCCGGGTCTTGGGCTGGGACGAGGTGCGGGATCTCGATGCCGCCGTCGTCGAGCAGACGGTACTGGACGATACCCTGCCCGGTGGTCCCGTGCAACGGGTGATCCAGTATGTCGCGCCGTTCGACCGCTGTAACCGGGAGCAGGATTACCGGACGGTGTGGCGGCATTTTCGGCGGGGGTAGGCAAAAGCTGAAGCTTTTGCACTCCAGTTGACACTTTTGCGTTTCAGTATGGTTTTGCGCTTCTATAATGGAGTAAAAAAGCTTCAGCTTTTTTCATTCCCGGAAATTGTCGTAGATCAGCGACGCGTAGTCGAGACATCCGTGCAAATAAAAAAATATCGCCACAATCCAGCCCACCTGTTCCTGGACGACAGCGCCTATTTCATTACCGGCGCCATCTATCGAAAGCAGCCATTGCTGCGCTCGCCTGCCCTGAAAGAGCTGCTGCTGCAATGCATGCAAGACACCTTCGCCGATTTCAAATGGGATCTGCAGCACTGGGTGATTCTGGACAATCACTACCACCTGCTGGGGAAAAGCCGGCAGGGCGCCGATCTGGTCAGGATAATCAGGCGCATGCACGCTGTATCGGGTTATCACATCAAGCAGGCGACCAGGACGCCTCATCAGGTCTGGTGGAATTACTGGGATTACTGCCTCCGGGACGAAGAGGATTATTTCACCCACCTCAACTATCTGCTCTACAACCCGGTCAGGCATGGCTACGTGTCGGACTTGCAGGATTACCCGTTTTCCAGTTTTCTGGCTTACCTGCAGGCCCGGGGCAGGGCGTCTCTGGTCGGGCAGTTCCGGACCTTCGCAGGCTTTCAGGATCTGCTGACGGGCGAGGACGACTTTTGAGCAGGAGTACAATAGCTTCAGCTATTGCCATCCCGGAAACAGCTGAAGCCGTTTCACTCCGGTTGCATACACGGGCTTGATCCGGGTTGTATCAAATAATCGAAAGTATAAGGAAGAATAATGTCCCAGTATCTGGAATCGTTATTACAAGGTGCGGAACCAAACGCCATCACAGAGATATTTTTCTGGCTGATTCTGCTCAGCCTGTTTGTTGCGATTGTCTTGCGAAAAGTTGGCAGGGGGAACACGTTTGTCCATTATGCAGCGACCTTGCTGACATCACTGGGTATCTTGGGAACCTTTATCGGCATCGTAGTGGGCTTGCTTGACTTCGATCCCGCCAATATTGATGAAAGTATCGGTTTTTTGCTGGCCGGCCTGAAGACAGCGTTCATTACCAGTCTGGTGGGTATGGCGGCCTCGATTATGTATAAAGTTCTGGGGGCGGTCAGCTGGTTTGTCAGAAACGATCAATCCGCGGTGCTGGGTGTCGGGGCCGATGATATTTTTCGGGCCATCAACGAGCAGGTGGAGTCCATGCTGGAATCATCCCTGGCCCAGCGAGCCTTGCTGGCGGATCTGAAACGGGCGATCGTCGGCAGCGAGGATGACACCCTGGTGAGTCAGTTGAAACTGTTGCGCGGCGATATGAACGACAATCACAAGCTGACATTCAGGACAGTCCAGATGCTGGACGAGCGGTTAAAGACGATTGAAACCTGCAGCACTGAGCAACAGGCGGTTTTTCAGCAGTTTTCCGACAAATTATGGCTCAAGCTGCAGGATGTGGCCGATATGATATCCAAGTCGGCGACCGAGCAGGTGATCAACGCGCTGAAAGAGGTCATTGTCGATTTCAACAACAATCTGATCGAGCAGTTTGGCGAAAATTTCAAGGCCCTCGATGAATCCGTCAAGAAGTTAGTGACTTGGCAGGAGAATTACAGCCGACAAATTGAACAGATGGTGGAACAGTATGCTTTAGGTGTCAAAGCGATCGATCAAACCAGGGATTCGGTCAGCATTATCAGTGAAAAATCCGCCCATATTCCGGAAACCATGAATAACCTGAAACAGGTCATGGAGGTGAATCAGCATCAGGTTGAGGAACTGGAGCGCCATCTGGCGGCATTCAAGGATATGCGTGATCGGGCCGTGGAAGCCGTGCCGGAAATTCGCAGGCAGGTTGCACAGACGGTCAACGACATCGCGTTGTCCGTGCAAAAAACGCAAGAACATTATGCGGTGCTGCTGGATGAGTCGGACAAATATATACACCAGTTTGTGGATAAATCCAATGAGTTGCTGGATAAATTCGTCAACAATACCAAAGATGGTATCGAGGCCGTCAAAACAGGGCTGGTAGAAGGAACAGAGGTCATCGGGAAAGACTTGAGAAGCAGCAGCGAGGAAGTCAGGAAAGCGATTGCTGAGGGGGCGGAAAGCTTCGTCAAAGCGGCTCTGGGCAGTAACGACAGCTTGACCGCCACGGCCAACGAGCTGGAGAAACAATCCGGTGTTATCACCAGGCAGTTGGATGATACCGTGGCAGATATTAGCAACAATGTCCGCGATATGGTGAATAAATTTGTTGAAGAGTCAAAAAACATCGGTGCAACCCTGCAGGAAAGCAATCAAAAAACACTGGCCGATATCGGGCATGTGCAGAACACGGTGACGGAAAATATGGAAAAGATGCAGAAACGCTTCGAAGGGATTCTGGAGGAAATTTATCAGGCACAGACCGAGGAAATCAAAAAAACCTTTGGTGCACTGGAAAACGAATTGAAAAACACGGTGGGCGCTACAGGCGATGCCGTTGATGAGCAGGTGAAACTGATTCAGGACGCTGCCGCGAAGGAAATCAACACGGTGATGAATGAGATGGGTCGCGCCCTGGCTTCTATTACCGGGCAGTTTACCAAGGACTACAGCAAGCTGGTCAAGGCAATGACGGCTATCGTGGGTAATCAGGGGCGGTCATGAGTGGGAAGAATGCTGCATTTCTGAAAGGTATTCCTCAAGCCGACGAGGAAGTCCATTGGCTGTCCGTCTCCGATTTGATGGCCGGTTTGATGATGGTGTTTCTGTTTATTTCAATTGCCCTGATGCGAAACGCTTTTCTGGAACGGGATAAAGTACAGGTGGAAAAAGATAAAATCAAGGAAATCGCCGTCGCCTATGAACAAAACCAGGTCGCCATTTACGATGCTTTGATGCTGGAATTTGAAAAGAACTTGGATGATTGGGGGGGCGGAAATAGACCGGAACGACCTGTCTTTCGTGTTCAAGTCTCCCGATGTTTTGTTTGCCAGGGGGGATATCGCCATCCGGCCCAAGTTCAAGGCGATCCTCAATGAATTTTTTCCTCGTTATCTGGAGGTTCTGCTTCGTTTCCAGGATTCGATCGATGAGGTACGCATTGAAGGGCACACGAGCAGTGTCTGGAATCACAAGGCGACCGAAGACGAAGCCTATTTTAAAAACATGTGGTTGTCACAGGGGCGCACCCGATCGGTTTTGAAATATGTCTATTCCCTGGAAAGTATCAAACGGCATCGGCCATGGGTAAAAAAACATATTGCAGCGGTTGGCTTCTCATCTTCCCGCCCGATCATTGAAAATGGTGAAGAAAATCATGAGCGTTCAAGGCGGGTGACTTTTCGGGTCATTACCAACTCCGAGACGAAGATCAGGCAAATCATCGAGAGTGTCTGATGAAGAAAATTTCGGCAGATTTTTCTGAGCTGTTTGCCTGTGTCGATGAGATGGGCGCCACACTTGTGAAGGAGCCTTTGATTGATCCGCCCAAGGCCAGTGAAGG
>JAJRWJ010000007.1 GCA_024276805.1 Gammaproteobacteria bacterium | reverse complement strand
TGATGCCGGCGCTGATTCCCCCGCCGACACTCAGCCCGGCGCCAAAGCCCGCGCTGGCGCCGGCGCCCAGTCCGGCACTGAAGCCGCCGGCTATACCGCCAGCCAACGACACCGAGGCCTTCAGGCTGGCCGATGCCGAGGAGCTGGGCACGGACAGGGAATCCCCTCCCGGTAGCCGCGGCGATTCCACACCGTTGTACATGGCCGTCTCACGCCAGTCTTCTTGATCCTTACCGGCGCTGGTATTGGCATCACTCACGGAATCCGCGGCGCTGCCCAGAGTCGGCGTATCCCGCTCTGCAGCCTGCGATTCCTCGCTGCGAAACTGGAAGCGGCTTTCGGTCAGTTTCAGGGCCACCGTGGCGCGTAGCGGCGTGCCCTGCGGGGAAAAAAACTCCAGCGTTTCGTCGAAGCTTTCCATGATACCGACAAAGGCGAAGCTTCCCCAGGCAAACAGGCAGCGCTTTGGTGCGACATCTTTGTTGCCGGCGTCTTCAGGGCGCATGAATTCCAGGGCAATGGGCCGGGTCTTGCTGCGTACATCGACGCGTACTTCTTCTGTTTCCTCACTATCCGGACTTGTATTGCGGGTGAAATATTGATCCGTGGTATCAAAGATCAATTCCACGGTCAGCGTCGAAGAGCTTTTATCGACGTATTGCGCGGCACGGGAACTGCCGCTGCGTTCATTCTCACCAATGGTATTGGCCAGCGCCACTTTCAGACTGGTGGGATTGAACTGTATCGCCACCTCGGTCTGGCCGGCAATCAATTCCTGAACTGGACGATCCAGTAATCCACTGACTGTATAAAGCTTTGCAGTTTCCAAATCACTCATAACTGATCACTTCGATGAAAAAATTATCACTGCATCGAACAAACACCGCCTCATGCCCCCTTCGGTGCTTCGATGGTCAGCCCCTCATGGACCAGGGTGATTTCCTCGATCGCCACCTGGCTGGCAGTGGATGACAGGTCCGGGCCCTTGAAACGCGTCGCCATCACACCGGTCAATTTCAGGATCATGGCCGGCTGCGCCTCGCCTTTGTCATTCACCTGTGCTCCCAGGACCTTGATTTCCCCTTGCAGCCGGTAACCGTAGTTGCCTCCCCTGGTGGTGGCATCGAACCATGCCCACATATCCATGATTTCGGTGACACCGCGTTTCAGCACGATGGGTGAGAATTTGGTCGGCCCGATTCGCTGTACCTCACCCCAGTTGCGTCCCCCAACGGCAATCGCCCGCGGCTCCATGGTCAGCTCCAGGCCGGAGACCTCGCTGAAAAAACCACGGCACAACAGCTCTTCATTGCTTGTTTCATAGAGGCTGACCTCGAAGCGAAACGGGACGAATTCAGACATTGCGCAGCTCCGACAGCCATTGGCCATTGCGGTTGATGAAGGTCAGCACGATCCTGTCGATCGGATAGGCCGGAGCGATCTCGATATCATAGGCGATCACAGCCTCTCGTGCTGCCGCCTGGCGTATGCTAAAGGCATCCTCCGGCAGACTGCCGCGCAGTGCGCCCTGCCGATACAGGCCCATGAAAAACTTTTCCAGTATCAGACGTGGCCGCGGGTCATCGAAGCCGATGTTGAAAACCAGGTGTTCACCCAGCACCTTCAGCTGACGCACCAGGAACCCGATAAAGCGGACCACTTCCCCTGCGCGCAGGTCATCCAGCCGTTCTCCGGCGATACCGGGCAGATAATCGTTGCGCTGCAGCGCCGGTACGGCAAGACGCTCGTCATCCAGCGCCACATGACCGGAGCGCCGCTGAATGATGCCGATGCCGGGGGTCTCGCGCAGCGCGATGGTCTCGGTCATCGACAAGGCGGGATAGGGTCGGGCATCGGTCACCAGCGGAATGCCGGCCACCGATCGCCAGATACCGCGACTGCGCGCCGAACTGACTGTCATGCCGGCCACTGCCCCGACGCTGCTGCGCAGCGCATAACGGGGACTGCGCAAATAGGGAAACAGCAACTGCACCTGCCGGAGCAGACTGGCGCTGTTCCGTGCACGCGCAGCCTGCAGTTGCGTCAGTACTCCCTGATCGATTGCCGGACTGTCCAGAACTTCGGAATATTGCAGCGGCAGACTGAACAGGCATTGAATATCCGGGCGGTGTCTGTCGATCAGTGCGAGAATTTCCTGTAGCACCACGATGAAGGGCGGCAGTGTGCTCTGTGTGACTTTTTCCTCACTGTAACGCCTTTCCCGGTGACCATCATCGAAGCTTTCCGAGCAAGGTAGAAAGGCGGGTGCAGGATTGGCCAGGCGCTTCCGGGGAATGTCAGGGAGTTGCGCGGCGATCATGATTCTTTCCAGATCGGGCAGGGCAATCAGACCCACGGCATTCAGCACCAGCACTGTGCCCAGCCCGTACAGATTTTCGGTATCGTACAGAGGAGTTCTGAATTGCGGCAGGAAACCCCGCATACCCTCTGCTTCCGGCACCCGGACCAGCCATAATTTTTCCCCTCCATTGGCGAAAAAATCCTCCACCGCCTGGGGCAGCCAGGCCTGATCACCCGCCAGACGGCTTCTATACAGGCTGCCGGCGGTACGCGCATCGGGGAATATGTCCTCGAATTCGGCCAGCGCTTGCAATGGAATGGGCAGATGATAGAGTTCCGAAGCAGTTCCGCTGCTCAGGGCATCCACGCGTCCGCCAAATCCCAGCAGACGCATTTCATGCAATGCATCAGGCAATGCCAGCAGGCGATCCACCCGCACGCGTCCCGGGCAATGACCCAGCATCGCCACCTCCAGCGCCGCCGCAGCCCGCCTTGCAGGTCGTGGATTGAGCTGTATTCGCGCTCCGAGAAATTCCATGACTCACCGCTCAGCCGCTCAGGACTGCACGATATGTTCCACGGCAAGCACCAGTTCCTCGATCGCGACATCGTTGCCGCCCTTCGCGGTCAGCGTCGGCCCGATCCATTTGATGCGCATCGCGTTGATCAGTTTCCAGGTCACCACCGCCGTCTGATTGGTGGGGTTTTCATCGGTCAGCTTGATCTCGACGTTGCGCTTTGCCTGGACATCGCCGCTGCGCACCTGGTCCAGCCATTCGTAGATATTGTCGGCGCCGATCACACCGCGCTTCAGGGTCACATCTCCAGCCTTGGTGATCGCCGGAATCTTGGTCACATAATTGGTTTTGGCGTTGCCGTTGCGATATTCGGCCACGGTGACTTCGGCATTCAACCCGGAGACTTCGGAAAAGCCTCCCTGTACGCTGCCTTCGGTACCATCGACAAGGTTGACCAGATAATTGAAAACGCTATAAGGGGTATCCCGTGGTTCAGCCATAATCATTCCTCATGAGTCTGTTCAATGTTACATCGAAAAACAGGCATCCCTGCCGGATCGATGCTGCGCAATCGCCCGCGCCTTGCAAAAACCCTGCAAGTCATCACTGGCAGCCATTGCCACCGGCAACGCCGCAGCTTATGCATCGGCTGTCTTCTGGCCAATGCGGAAGATGACGAACTCCGCCGGCCGCAACGGCGCGACGCCGATTTCACAGACCAGCCGGCCGTTGTCCAGATCATTCTGGGTCATGGTGCTGCGGTCGCATCGGACGAAATAAGCCACCTTCGGGGTCGGTCCCAGCAACCGCCCGTTGAACCATTCACTGTACAGAAAATCCTCCACCGTGGTACGCACATTGGCCCACAGCCGCTCGCCATTGGGTTCGAACACGATCCACTGGGTGGATTTCTCGATGGAGCGTTCCAGATACAGGAAGTAGCGCCGCACATTGACGTATTTCCACTCCGGATCGCTGGACAGCGTACGTCCTCCCCAGACCCGGTGCCCCCGGCCAGGGAAAGAGCGCAGGCAATTGATGCCGTCGGGATTCAGCAGTTCCTGCTGGAAACGATTGATATCCTGGGCGAAGCGCAGTGCGCCTACGACCGGTTCATTGGCAGGCGCCTTGTGTACGCCACGCTGTATATCAGTGTTGGCATAGACGCCGGCAATGAATCCCGCCGGTGGCACGGCGATGCTGTCCCGCTGTCCGGTCGGGTCGGCGATCACCACCCAGGGATAATACAGTGCCAGCCTGGAGTCATCGAAATTGGCGCGAAACGCACGAATTTCCGACAGCGCCATGCCTTCCCGCGCATCGACGATACCGACGCGATAGCGCATCTTGCGGCAGTGCTTCTGCATTTCCGCGACGATGGCCTGGTGCCCCGTTGCATCCGCCGCCGCAGCCGGAGCCATGACCATGGCGATATCCTCGATATCCTCGAAAGCCGCAAAACCGGTATTACCATTGACCTCATCCACCTCCCCACCATAATCGACGGCGGAGGGGGCATCGCCATCCGTACCATCAGTCAGGGTAATCAGATAACGCGGTCCTTCGACGCTGGTGGGAGGCGGCGAAAGGGCGGCCGGGTCGAACATGTCGTAAAGCGCGGCAACAACGTCTTCACCGGTGGCAGAAGCTGCCAGTACGCAGGATATCAGGCTGGACAGGGCGTCAGCGCGTTTTTCCGGCGTTGCCGTCAGGACCCCGGCCAGGCTGCGCTCGGAATCGGGAGCCGTGGAGATATTGGCATAGCTGTAGATGACCTCGCCATTGGCGCCGCCACTGAAGACATCGATATCGAAATTGCGCTGCACCACCATGCCCGCCGCGCTGGAAGTCTCCGCGGCCAGCGCCGGCATTGGCAAGACGATATCCGTGCCGACACCGGCATTCAGCCCCCCGCCATTCACGGTGAACTCCGAACCTGCTGCATTCAATGTGCCGCGCAGTGTGGTCAGGGTACCCCAGTGCGGGCCGCCGGTATAGGTGGAAAGATCGGTCTCGGCGGTCAGTGTCAGTACTGCTGCAGTACCATCCTGCAAGGCGCCGCTGGTGGGCGCCCTGGCGTAGACACGGGTGAACACGACACTGCTATCGGCGCTGTTGACCAGACCGGCAGCCATCAAGATTCCCTCGGCGCCATCCGGATCACCGGAGCCGCGAAAATCGGTGCCGGTCACTGTAGCGCCATCATCCGCGGTAATTTCACAGCGATTGCCGACGATCACGTAATGGTCTCCCTCGCGCCGCACCAGGCCGCGAAAATCCAGTGGGAAGCGCGATGCCGGAAGCTGAGCCGATATGCCCGTGGTTCTGACCGCCGACGTCAGCCCCGTCGCTTGCAGAAAAACCACTTCACCCTCGTCCGGCGCCGATGTGGTCTCCAGTTTCAACAGGTTTTCACTGTCGCGCCACTGAATCTCCAGGGTATAGTTCGATCGTGCGCCGGGAAAGCGGCTGCTGAAGGTCACGTCGCCGCTGCTGTCCGTCGCCGTGGCAAAAGTGGCGCTGCTTCCCGAACCATTCGCCGCGGTACTGTTGACATCGCCGACCACGCGCGCCACGAACAGCTGGGTGCCGCCGCCATCGAAAAATGCTTTCGCGGCAATGGCGGTGAAATTCAACCCGGGACTGCCATCCAGATCGAGATCTCCGGCATCCCCGTATACTCGTACGAAGTCGGCAAAACTGGTCAGCAATTCCGGTCGCCCGCGCAAGGGACCGCTGCGCGTCGGCCCAACCAGCCCGGCGACGCTGGTACCGACCCCTTCGATGGATTTTGCACGAAAACTGACTTCCTCAACAAAGACTCCAGGAGCTAAATATGCAGGCATGGTATTCTCCTTAATGAATTGGCCGTTAGGCAGTTTGTATCGATAGATGCTTCTTGTTGAAAGACCCGATCCGGATGCTTTCACCTGGATGAATCTCGACATTCAACTCCGCTTGGAAATCACCGGCGCTGGTACTCGATTCCAGGTTCATGGCGACGAAACCGGAGATATCGGGAACCGCGCTGCTGCTGGTGTGCACATCCGCATGTACACGCAGTGAACCGCCATAGGCAGTGATACTTTCTGGTAGCGGCGGCAGGCGTCGCAGAGCCATCCTGAAATCTCCGTGGGCATCCGCCTGGGCGCGGAAGATCAGGGTCTCGCTGCCGGTGAGCGCCACCTGCAGTTCCAGCAGGGCCCACGCCACCGGCAGGCCGCTGCCGGCAAACTGCAAACTGCCCTGCAACACACCAGCCGATACCGTACCCGTTCCCAGCAGTGACGGATACAGCAGCACGGCAACGCCGTTTCCCGCACCGAGGGTGACGGAAAACAAACCCGGATTGAATCGCCCGAAGGGATCGCGAACCTCACCCGCCACGGTGAATGCAGGCATCGATGGACGACTACGCTGCGCCTCGGTCGCCCGGCCGGCGATAATCGCCTGCTCCGGATTGCGCCACAGCGCCATCCTGCCATTGCCATGCAATACATTGACGTTGCGCGGCTTTTCGGTGAAACGGACCTGCAACGGATAGGGAACTCGCTGCATAGCCGCCTCGTTCTCTGCGGAAGCGCCGTTCAGCCAGTAAATGACATCGCTGGCATGCAGTACATTGCTTTCCAGTACCCGGACTTTGTTGGCTTCGGCCAGTTCAGAAACAGTGCTTTCGGCTTCAGCCATCATGGTCACCTGCCGTCTCAGGAGCTTTCGGCAATGCCGGTGGGAAATATACGGGATATGACTGCCGGTCCTTCCGTCCGTTGCTCGTTCAAGCGCAAGCGAATGGTGCGCACGATATAGGGAACGCTATTCGTATAGGGGGTCTGAAAGGCGTCCCAGATGCGCATCAGATCTTCGGTGGGCATTTCCTCCGGAGTCACGGTGAGGATTTCCCGCTCCGTCCATGCCGCATCGTTTTCCGCGAGATGGGAAATATCCAGCTGGCTTTCATTGGCCAGCGCGATCATCGCCCAGGCCATCAGGTTGGCTTCTATGGATGCGCTGGTGGCAGAGGCAATCAACAGCAGGTGCAGATTGATGGGGAGTTCCGCGGCGGGTGCGGCGTCGCTGTCGGCGCCGGTCGTGGCAAAAAAACGGCTGCGGCCATGGGCATCGACGGTGATGCGATGCACATAGATGCCGAGGACATTGCCGTTCAGTGGATCGCTGATATCCGAACTGCCCAGCAACTCGATGCGTGCGTTGACGGGAGCGGCACTGAGATCGGCCGGCAGGCGCGCCTTGAAGAAGCTCTCCAGAGCGAGTAACACACCATTGACCGCACGATAAGAAGCCACAAACCACTCCCGACAGATAAATCGCGATAGTTCAAAGCCGTACGACCATTAAAGAATTCACAGCCAACGGCTCAAACTCGATCGAACGTTCCCGGTACCTGGATGCCTGTACTAGCCTTTCCAATGCAATGCTGATGGGCATCAACAGACTGGTCTTGTCAAGAGCCATCTGTGTGCGCCGGGAACAGGGTTGCAGACCGGAATGTACCAAACCTGGTGCAAAAGAAATCAACGCTGCCAATGCAGTCGGACAACATCCAGATAATCTGAAAGAGATTGGATTTGTTTCGGTCCGTGGTTTACAAAACCCTTGATTGCGATACTACCCCTTTTAAATTTTCAATGCAAATTATATTACGGCAAAGCTCAGCCGACCTGTTCAATGCCTCCGGCCTGTGCCGTCATTGTTCTCGCTACGGTCTGATAGAACATGCCCGACGACAGTACAAGCGGGCAAAATAACCTGTCCATGCCGATTCTGATTCATTCCCTGTGCCAGAACCACGGCGAGCGCATATAAAATCATGAAAACCAAAAGGATATGGTAATCCATCAGGAGAACTACCATAGGTGATGAGCGTAGCCGCGGGTCGAGGCGGCTTTTCCCGGATTCCGCTGGGGCTGCATCCAGGCTACGGGAATCAACGCTCATCGGCATGAACAAAGCGGCAAATCCTGAATCGAACGTAGCCCGGATGCAGCTTGCGGAATCCGGGTGGTAGGCAAAGATGCTAATTTTACAGCGATTTATATGCGCTCGCCCTGGTGACAGTACCCGGCCGCTGCTGTCAGTTCCTTCATTTCACGCTGCCGGAATATACATAGCGGTTGAACAGACTTTCCCGAAGTTCCTGCCGGCCACTGCGCAACTTCGCCTCCCCCTGCCTTGCCGCCCATCCCTCCAGTTCAGGCAATGTCATTTCCCCCTGCAGGATCTTTTTGCCGATGCCTGTCCGGTAGCCGGCATAACGCTGCTCCAGAAAGGCATCCATTTCCCCGTCCCGGATGATCCGGTCGGCAATCAGCAATGCCCTGGCCAGCGTGTCCATGCCGCTGATGTGGCCATGGAACAGATCGATACAGTCGAAGGAGCCGCGCCGTACCTTGGCATCGAAATTGAATCCACCGGTGCTGAAGCCGCCCATCTTCAGGATGATCAGCAAGGCCCAGACACACTCCTGGAGATTTGTCGGGTATTCATCGGTGTCCCAGCCCAGATGGGCGCCGGCATTGGCGTCGACGCTGCCCAGCCGGCCAGCCGATGCCGCGGTCATCAGGTCGTGGGCGAAGCTGTGCCCAGCCAGCGTGCAGTGATTGGCTTCGATGTTCAGGGAAAAATCCTCCAGCAGATCGAATTCCCACAAAAAGCCCAGCACCGTGGCGGCATCGTAGTCATACTGATGAGTCATCGGCTCGCCGGGTTTGGGTTCGATATACAGAGCGCCTTTGAAGCCCTGGCTGCGCGCATAGTCCCTGGCCATGCGCAGAAAGGCCGCCAGCTG
>JAJRWJ010000072.1 GCA_024276805.1 Gammaproteobacteria bacterium | reverse complement strand
TTTGGACTTCCCAGTTCAAGCCATCGCTGCTCCTGGGGGATTTGCAGTTTTTCAGCCTCCTCCGCCAAACGCTTTTTTGCCGCATTCATCAGTTCTTCGGTCAAATCCACATCGAATGGAATCACCGGTCCGTAGGTGGCATCGGTAATAGGCAGGTTGTCGACGACATGAATGATGCTCAGTCGCGCCTGATAACGATGCGCCAGATCATTCGCCCTATCTGAAACCTGCTGTCCATGTTCTGAAAAATCCGCTGCCAACAGGATATGCTTATAAGTATTCATGATTGCCTCTATAGATTGAAGAGTTTTTCCACGCTGATGCTTGACACGATTTCCTGGCGGGAAAACGGCAGCGAACCATGTAAGGCATTATATATCAGGAAACAGCATTGCCATGACCTGATAAGCGGCAGTGATATATAAAAAAGCCACAGCCAGGCCGACGGGATAGGGTTTTTCCAGGGCATGCCGGAAAATATGTCCCGCCACCGCCCAGTGCCAGATCATCAATGCCAGCAGGAAGAAATACACGCTTGCCGATCCCTGTCCCGCGGCGAGTGTCGCCAGGGCCGGTAATGCAAAAAAACTGATAAAAGTGTCCGCGCCCAGCAACGCGCTGGCAGTCTGGCAAAATCGTCCCAGCTTGCGGCCAATGGCTAAAATAACGTAGCTACCGGCCAATAACAACAGCAGGCTGACCAGGATTTGCAGCACTGTCTGCAGAAAATCCGCCGTCAGATATATTGCCAGAAAACTGACCGCGGCATTTACTGCCAGCAGCATCCCCAACAAGGCAGGCGAGTAGGGCACATCCTGCGGGCCCCGTTTGAACAAACAGACAGCCATGAATAATTTGATGATTTTCAGCATTTCGATGGTAATTATTATTGTTGTTCCAGTTTTTCGCTGGCCTGCAGCCAATCACTCTCGGCTTCGCTGAGCGCCCGGTCCAGCTCGGCTTTTTGCCGCAGCAATTTTTTCAGGCGCTCAGTCGCCTGCGCTGAATAAATTTCCGGATCGGCCAGTTGCTCCTGCAGACACTGCTGATCGGCATGTAATTTTTCCACCACCCGTTCCGCTTCTGCCAGCGCCTTCTGCAGCGGCCGAAGCTGTTGCCGGCGTTCCGCCTGCTGTTGTCTGACTTGCTTGCGGGAAGTCTTGAGTCCGGTGCCCTGCAGCACCGATAGCGGCGCCTGTTTGCCTTTCTCCACCAGCCATTTGCGATAATCATCCAGATCACCGGCAAACGGTATTACCTGAGCATCGCTGACCAACAGCAGCTGATCGGTTACCGAGCGCAGTAAATGCCGGTCATGGGACACCACCACCAGAGCCCCCTGGTAGTCCTGCAGGGCAATGCTCAAGGCGTGACGCATTTCCAGATCGAGATGATTGGTGGGTTCATCCAGCAGCAATAGATTGGGCTTTCGATATACCAGCAATGCCAGCACCAGCCTGGCCTTTTCTCCGCCGGAAAAATGCTCGACAGGCTCCAGAACCTTGTCGCCATGAAAATCGAAACCACCCAGATAATTGCGCAATTCCTTTTCCGTGACATGTGTCGCGAGCTGTTGCAAATGCCACAGCGGACTTTCTCTCGTGTGCAGCTGTTCCAGCTGATGTTGGGCAAAATAACCGATCCGCAGTGTTTCGGCTGCCTCCCTGTTCCCTTTTCCTGGCGCCAGTTCTCCAGCCATCAATTTGATCAATGTGGATTTTCCGGCGCCGTTGGCGCCCAACAGGCCAATCCTGTCTCCTGGTTCGATGGACAGAGCAACACCGCTGAACAGATCGGTATCGCCATAGCCAGCAGAAATATCCTCCAGACGCAGCAGTGGACTGGGTAATTTTTCCGGACTGGAAAATCGGAAGTGAAATGGCGAATCGACATGCGCCCGGGCAATCAACGCCATTCTCTGCAGCGACTTGATCCTGCTCTGCGCCTGTTTTGCCTTGGTGGCTTTGGCGCGGAAACGCTCGATGAAACCCTGTATATGGGCTATGTCCCGCTGCTGCTTTGCATGGGCGGCCTGCTGCTGCGCCAGCTTTTCCGCGCGCAAGGCTTCGAATGCGGAATAGTTGCCAGTATACAAAACTGCTGTTTGCTTTTCGATATGGATTATATGATCGGTGATGGTGTCGAGAAAATCACGGTCATGGGAAATCAGCAGCAAGGTCCCCGGATATTTCTCCAACCAGTCCTGCAGCCAGATCACGGCATCCAGATCCAGATGATTGGTCGGTTCATCGAGCAGCAACACATCGGAGCGGCACATCAATGCCTGGGCCAGATTCAGGCGCATCCGCCAGCCACCGGAAAACTCCCGCACTGGCGTATTTTCCTGGCCGGTATGAAACCCCAGACCACGCATCAACCGCGATGCCCTGGAAACTGCGCTATAACCACCAATTTCCTCCAGCCTGCCATGCAGCTCTGCAAGCCGCAGACCATCGTCACTTTTCTCGACAGCAGCCAACTGGCTCTGCAGCTCACGCAACTCCCGATCGCCATCGAGAACAAAATCCATGGCGCTGGCTCCCGATGCCTCTGTTTCCTGAGACACATGCGCCACAACCAGGTCGGGCGGCAGGGAAAACTCACCCTGGTCTGGATGCAACTGCCCGAGCAGCAATGAGAACAGACTGGATTTGCCCGTGCCATTGGCTCCGGTAAGACCGACTTTCTGGCCTTTATGGATAGTGAATGACGCCTCTGCAAACAGCAGTCTGATGCCACGACGCAAGGCGATGTTTTTAAAATTGATCATCGAATGATGGGCTTGGTAATTATTCCGGATAGGCTAAAATAGCCGGGATGCAAAAAAAATTCAAGAAACCTGGTCATAAACTTTTCCAGCCCCAGGATCGTTACTTCTGCAATACCCGGGGATGGTGGTTTTATACCGTCGAGATGATCAGCGGACCCTACCCGACAAAAGCACAATGCGTCGATGCCTGCCGGCGCTATATACAGCAGCGGGACAACAGCCGGCACAGCGCATAGTCTACCAGGGCGTGTCAGCCTGCGTGACCCGGAAAAAGCTTTACGCTGTCCATATATTCGGATATCTCCCGGTTTTTGCCCTGCCCGTCACAAAAATATGGTAATCCATAATGCTCGCAAAGGTTATGCTCTATTCTGAATATAACTCATTCTCGTCTATATAATGACGGCTTGGTCTTGTTCCATCCCCCCAAAGCTACCAGTACAACTTTCTGGAATGCCGGTTGTTTCTGAATTTTAAAACCACCAACCCCCCTTCACAGTGACCAATATGTCCAATCAGATTACCAATACATTGAAGACCCTGAACGGCAATATCCCGGAGATCATCGGTGGCGCAGTCATCAGCATCGATGGGCAGGTCATAGCCTCGGCAATGCCCGGCAAAATCGATGAAGATCTGCTCGGCGGCATGGCGGCTGCCATGCTCGGTATTGGGGAAAGAATTTCCACTGAATTGATGCGCTCGGAAATGGGTCAGGTGTATATACGTTCGCCAGATGGCTATGTATTGGTCAATGCTGTCGGCAGCGATGCTTCACTGGTCGTATTGGTAGCCAGGCAAGCCAAGCTGGGGCTGATTTTTCTGGAAGTGAAGCGAACCATACAGGATCTGGAGCGATTACTTTGCAACGACTGAAAAATTTTTTATTTTTTATCCATGGTCAGGCAGCTGGCAAAAAAAATCTGCAGAGGAAATTCTGATGACTGCTGAAGAACAAATTCTGACAACCTACCAGAACATAGAGATAGGCAACGCCCTCAAAGTCGTTCGTCCCACTCTCGGCAATGATGCTGGAGTTGCATTGTATCGCCTGCTGCGCCTGGTGGCGTTGGAGGATATTATCGGCAGAGGCGCATCCGGCGCCGCCTACCTGGCCGGGAAAAAGCTTGGCGTCTCCCTGGGCCTGAAAAAACTGGAGGACTTCCTGCAGCTTTGCGCCGATCTGAAGATTGGAATAATCGAGGTTCCGGTAGCCACCGAAGCCAGAATACATGTCGATGTCTACGAATGCATCACATGCAGCGGCCTGGAAACCGTTGGCCGGCCGATTTGCCATTTCGAAGGGGGCTTGATAGCCGGCGCCGTTGAAAGCATTACCGGCAGCCGTGTCCGGGCCAGGGAGATCACCTGCATCGGCGGGCTGGGTGATGAAGCCTGCGGTTTTGACCTGGATCTGGGCTAGCCACTGCTCCGGATGCGCGCTGCTTTTCCGGCAGAGCGGATGCCAAAGGTGATTTGGTCATTGCATTGGCCGTGACAGTACAAGCCGGAAATATTTCAGTTTCCGGCAATGGACATCTGCTCCAGCAGGATAGAACCGCTGCGGATGTTGCCGCGACAATCCACATCATTGCCCACGGCGACCAGGCGCCGAAACATGTCCCGCAGGTTCCCGGCAATGGTGATTTCCTCGACGGGATACTGGATTTCGCCATTTTCCACCCAGAACCCGGCCGCGCCGCGGGAGTAGTCGCCGGTCACCAGGTTGATGCCCTGTCCCATCAACTCCGTCACCAGCAAGCCCTGGTGCATTTTGCGCAACATGCCTGAATAATCGTCACAGCCCGGATCGATCAGCAGATTATGTACACCGCCGGCATTGCCGGTACTCTGCATGCCCAGTTTGCGAGCCGAATAGCTGCTCAGCACATAGGACTGCAAAATCCCGCCTGCGACGATATCCCGGGCATGGGTCGCCACGCCTTCGGCATCGTAGGGGGCGCTGCCCAGGGCCTTCTTCAGATGCGGCTGCTCATGGATATGGATGAATTCCGGAAAAATCTGTTGTCCCAGCGCATCCAGCAGGAATGACGACTTGCGGTACAGATTGCCGCCGCTGATTGCCGCGATCAGCGAGCCCAGCAGCCCGCTGGCGACTTCGGCGGCAAACAGCACCGGACATTGCCGGGTACTCAGGCTGCGTGCCTGCAGCCTGGCAATGGTTCTGCGGGCGGCCTTTTCGCCCACCTCCTGCGCCGCCTGCAAATCCTCTGCCGCTCTTGCCACGCTGTACCAGTAGTCGCGCTGCATGCTGTCTTCCCGCTGGCCAAGCACGGAACAGCTGAGCGAATGGCGTGTGCTCGAATAGCCATGCAGGAAACCCAGGGTGTTGCCGAGCATCGTCACACCCTGGTGACTGTTGACGCTGGCTCCCTCGGAATTGCTGATGTCCGGATGGAAGGCAAGGGCTGCAGCTTCACAGGCAATCGCCAGTTCGATGCCGTCGCTGGTGGACAACTTCCAGGGATGACAGAGATCGAGATCGGGAAATTCGGTCGCCAGCAAGTCCCGCTCCGGCAGACCGGCACAGGCATCGCTGCCGGCGTGACGGGCAATGCTGCAGGCAGCGCCGACCGTCTCACGGATCGACTGTGCTGACAAATCCGTGGTACTGGCGGAGCCCTTGCGCTGACCGATATACACGGTCACGCCCAGGCCCTGATCCTGATGATGTTCGATGGTTTCAACATTGCCAAGCCGGGCCGTGACAGACAGGCCTTTTTCGCTGCTGAGGCTCGCTTCGGCGGCTGTCGCCCCCTGTTGCAGCGCCGCGTCCAACAGATCCTGAAGGATCTCCTGCAGGTTTGAGATTTGTTTTTGGTTTTGCAAAATATAAAACTCTCAGCGTGTTGTTTGCCAATAAATATTCCTGCCTGGTTCCCGGGCAGGGAAGTGCCGGCATAGACATCCCATTGATGGGGGTTGACAGACTCTGACAAGTCAAAAGCGACACCTGGGTTTTGTAACAAGTCCATGGCCAAGGCGACAGATAGCAGGATGCGCCGAGGCACGAAGCGCATCTTTGCCTGGACCGATGCGCTTCCTGGGGTCAGCGCATCCTGCATCTATTTTGTCAACTGCCATGGCGGTGGTTTCTGCAATCCGGGTGCAACGGGAAGCCTCGAAACGTGCTTACAGGCTGGTTCCACCCACCGTCAATTCATCGATTTTCAGGGTTGGCTGTCCAACACCAACCGGCACACTCTGACCATCCTTGCCACAGGTGCCGACGCCGCTGTCCAGTTGCAGATCATCACCGACCATGGAGACCTTGGTCAACACATCGGGGCCGTTGCCGATCAGGGTCGCACCTTTCACCGGCCTGGTTATCCGGCCATCCTCGATCAAATAGGCTTCACTGGTGGAAAACACAAATTTACCGGAAGTGATGTCGACCTGACCGCCGCCGAAGTTTTTTGCATACAGTCCTTTACGCACCGAGCTGATGATTTCCCCGGGATCGTGCTGTCCCGGCAGCATATAGGTATTGGTCATTCTGGGCATGGGCAGATGTGCATAGGATTCCCGGCGGCCATTCCCGGTTGACCTGGTATTCATCAGGCGGGCATTGAGTTTGTCCTGCATATAACCCTTGAGAATGCCGTTTTCGATCAACACGGTCTTTTCCGTCGGCACCCCCTCGTCATCGGTGCTCAATGATCCCCGGCGATCGGGCAGGGTGCCATCGTCGACCACGGTGCATAACGGCGAGGCCACCCGGGTCCCGATCCGACCGCTGAAAGCGGAGGTGCCCTTGCGATTGAAATCTCCTTCCAGGCCATGTCCGATGGCCTCATGCAACAGTATGCCGGGCCATCCGGGCCCCAGCACCACCGGCATATTGCCCGCCGGAGCGGCGACCGCCTCCAGGCTGACCAGGGCCTGCCGGACAGCCTCCCTGGCATATTGCAGCGCCTTGTCCTGGTCGATGAAATAATCATAGCCCTGCCGCGCACCGCCGCCCATGCTGCCCTGTTCGCGGCGGCCGTTCTCCTCGACGATCACAGTGACGTTCATCCTCACCAGCGGCCGTACATCGGCAGCCAGAGAGCCATCCTGACTGGCTACCAGAATGTTTTCGTGTACACCAACCAGACTGACGAGCACCTGCTCGACGCGCTTGTCCAGCTTACGTGTTTCCCGGTCCACCGAGCGTAGCAAATCGATTTTGTCCTGATCGGCCAGGGACTGCAGGGGATTGAGAGGCTTGTAATACTGCGGCCATTGTCCCGACGGCCTGACAGCGGTGCGTTTTTCCTGGCCCTGCCGGGCAATCGCCCTGACGTTGTTGGCCGCCTCCAGCAGAATGGGCAGTTCCAACCGGTCGCTGTAGGCGAAGCCGGTTTTTTCCCCGGCCACGGCACGCACGCCGGCTCCCTGTTCGATATTATGGCTGCCTTCCTTGATGATGCCATCTTCCATCTGCCAGGATTCATAATGGCTGGATTGAAAATAAATATCGGCCGTGTCGACCCGGACACTCAGCAAAGCGCCCATGAGCCGGTCGATGTCCCGATCCTGCAACCCCGCCGGGGCCAGAATCGATTGTCTGGCCAGTTCTAAAATACTCATTGTCTGTACATTAACTTTTTAGTCCAATAATTGCTGGTGGAGTACCTGCGCCATGGCTCCCGTGTAACGATGACGGATGCAGATCCGCCGGTCGTCGTCATGCTTGCCGCTCCTTGGATTCCCCGCATGATGATGCTCTCCTTCAACGGCACAGGCGCATCATTCAACGATCGGAATGCTCGGCCGGAAGTGTGCGCAGGATTTCATACAGCGCTTTAAGCATCGTTTTTGCATTCGCTTTCACATCGATGTAATAATCGTCGTCCCAGACATCATCGACAACCATCTCGGCGGTCACTTCGGTATACGCCCCCTGTTCCTGCAGCTTGACCCGGTATTCACCCCCTGCCTCGTCATCGGATGAAAACAGATTGCTCAGACCTTGCCAGAATGTACCATCGCCGTTGTTGCCGGGGTCGTAGATCAGATAAAAAACCCCCTTTTCCCGATCCTTGTCCTTGAGCATAAATTGCTTGCCGCGCAGCGCAGCGGCAACCATGGACCAGGATCTGGCATAGGGCTCATCGATACCGATAGCCGTCATCTTGTCATTGAGCTGCTCAAAATGTATGGCCGGATTGGCGATTTTTTGCGCAGAGTGGCTGGCCGGCGCCTCTTCTTTCCCGACCGCCATACCCGTGTCTCCCTGATACTGACCCGGCTGGACGAGTATTTCCGGTGGCCGCTCCAACTGTTTCTGAATGGCCTCAAAGCTGGCGCCGTCATTACTGCCATCACTGCTGCACGCTGCCAGCGACAGCAACAGGAGTATCCATAACCAGCTCGTACATGATTTTTTCATAGTCGGCAGGATATTGCTCAGCGGCAAAAATAACGGCAATGCTCCAGAACGGGAAATCCTGCACGCACCTTATCCAGGCGCTCCAGGTCGATATCCGCCATGACGAAGCCGCCACCGGTTTTGTAACAATCCAGAATCACACCCCAGGGATCGATAATCATGCTGTGGCCATAGGTTTTTCGACCGTTGAGGTGAAAGCCGCCCTGATTTGGCGCAATCACATAGCAAAGATTCTCCACCGCTCTGGCGCGCAGCAGCACTTCCCAATGCGCGGCTCCGGTCTGCGCAGTGAATGCCGACGGGATGACCAGTATTTGCATACCCTGCATGATCAGGCTGCGAAAGAATTCCGGGAAACGCAAATCGTAGCAGACGGCGATGCCCAGTTTACCGAACGGGGTGTCGATGACCAGATTGCCAGTGCCGGCCTCGATGGTGTCCGACTCCCGATATTCCTCGTCGGAATCCGGCACACTGACATCGAACAGGTGAACTTTGTCATAACGACCAACCCGTTCGCCGCTGTCATCATAGATCAAACATGCGGCCCGGATCTTGTTTTCATCTTCGGCTTCCAGCGGCACGGTTCCGCCAACGATCCAGACGCCATATTTCAGTGCCGTCCGGGCCAGAAAATCCTGTATCTGTCCGGAACCGTCCGCTTCCTTGACTTTTATCTTGTCGAATTCGGATTCCCCCATCAAGGCAAAGTTTTCCGGCAGCGCAACCAGTCTGGCACCCGCTTTTGCCGCTTCACCAATGAGTTTGTCCGCCTCCAGCAGATTGGCTCCTATATTGGGACTGGATGCCATTTGAATGGCCGCACATTTACTCATCGTCGCTACTCTCGTCAATCTTATCGTTATTATTGTCGTGCTTTTTTTGTTTCATCCCCAACCAGGAAAAACTGGTAAACCCGGTCCACGCCTTGCGCAACACGCCATCGAACTCATGCATCGCGATCACCTCCGGCTTCTCCCAGGTGCCTTTCACGGCATACTGAGAGCGCACATAGCGATCCGGATGTTTGCCGAAGGTTTTCTCGACAACAAAACCGATGATTGTACCAGCAAACGGAATTGCCGAGGTACTTTTAGGCGCCACCGTGACAATCTCATCGTAGCGATGATCGACCAAGCCGGTTTTGCCCCTGATATCAATCCTTGCGGCCACGGCATCGATAACCAGGTCATGGGTTTCAGCAATGCCATTGGTCAGGGTAAAGGTCCCCTGCACATCATCGTAGGCCAGTCCTGCCGCATACAGATCACTGAAATCCAGTCGCAGACGACGAAACAGCTGATTCAGGTCCAGAGCACCAAGCAACCGGCCGATTCCCGGCTCGATACCCAGCAGCCGGCCTTCTCCCATCTCCGCCTGAATCCCGCCATCAACCTCAGCGATGGAAAACTGGTAGGGCGCACCCGGCCATTGCAGGGTAAAATGAAATTTTGCCGGCGTGTCCTTGACATCATCGGTGACCCGCAGCTGGGACAGAAAACTGCCCAAATCCCCCACCACCAGTTGCCCCCGTATTTCGGTGACGGGCTGCTCTGCAGCGGCTCTGTAACTGCCCGTCAGGATGAGTGTTTTATCCGGCGCCGTGACCTGCAGGCGTTCGATGCGCAAATAGTCGGCAATGCGCCGCGCCTGCAGCTGCAGGGTGCCCAGATCGATTCCGCGCCAGCGCAGCTGCCGGCTGGCGATGTCAAAATCCGGCAATTCATCCGGACGCAGCGGCCTGCCAGCGACTCTCAGCTTATACAGTCCGGTGAGGTCCAGATATTCCACATCCAGAGCGATTTTCCGGTTTTGCCGGCCGCTTCCGGACATTGCCACCCTGCCTTTGACTATTGGACTTTCCACGACACCCTGCCAGCGTTGCGCTATTTTTGCCATGGCCAAATCCAGCGGCCCGTGATTATGGCCATTCCACAGCAGCCGACCGGTATCGATGTGAAATTTGCGCAGATCGATAGCCGCCGCACCGGACAAAGCAGCCCCACGCGTCTCGGCAAATGTCTGCCAGGCGGTCAAATCCAGCTGTCTGCGATCGACGTCCAGTTGAAAGCCTGGCGCGTCCCTGATCACAGCCGGCCCCTGCCCATAGACAATGTGTCCTGAATACTGCTGCTGCTCTTTTCCAGGGATGTTGACTGCCGCCTTGAGCCGGTCGGCATAATTGATCTGCAACTGCATGTCGCGGTTGCTGGTAAAACGCAGCTGCATGTGCAAAGGCCGCTGCTGCTCTTGCGATTTGGTCAGTGCCTCGGGCAGCGCCAATGCGATCCCTTCGAGATTGGAATGCGCCTCGAGGCTCACCGCATCAGTCTCACGATGCGGAACCAGCAACTGCAGATCATAGTCTGCCGCTCCCTCCGCCACCTGCCACCAGCTGCTGGGAAATGGTTTCTGCAACGACGCGATGTCGGTATGTCCGCTGACCATCAGCCTGGTTTGTTCCGCCTCATTGGCAATCCTGATCCTGACCGGATGTCCCAAAAGCACGGCGTGCATATTTTTGCAGAACAGCCCGTTTTCATTGAATAACAGATCCCCCTTGATATTTCGCACCGGCAAATCCAGCGGCAATACCGTCAATCCGGCCTGGTGCAGATGTGCGACGCCATCGACCCGCTCCGGCAGATCCCCCAGCAATGGAATTTGCAGCGCCACCTCGATGTCCGCCTTTCCCCTTGGTGCGATGAATTCCATGACCGGGTCTACTTTGACGGCCAGGGGGGACTGCTGCAAAAAACCGATACTCTGGGCGATGCTGGCACTGGCATCGATGTCTGCGAGCAGATAATCACTTCCCTGAAACGAAGGGATGGCAACCTGCGCCCCGGTAATTTCGGCGCCATTGGCCAGCGCATGATGCACCGTGACACGCAGACCGGCATCGACAAACGCCACCCGGGCATCGATATTCCGAATGCTCGGCCAGTCCGGGTGGTACAACAGCTCAATGGCTTTCGCATCGAAATAAGCTTCGATGCCAGGCGCGTCCCCGGTAAAACCAGATTCCGGGAACTCCCCATGAATCAACAACCCGCCATTGGCAATACTGCCGGATAGCAGCGCCTGATCCAGCCAGGCGACCAGATCCGGATCCATGATCGTTGCCGGCAGATATTTTTTTACCATAGCGACATCCGGCATGTCGAAGACACTCTGCCAATCGACAAAGCCCGCGCCACCCTGTTTTGGCAGGCGCAGATCAAAGCGCTGCCTGCTGGTGAAATCCGGCGTCGAGAGATACAGCAGCGGGCTGCTCAGCAACCAGCGTTCGCCGCTTTGCCGCCAGTCCAGCCGGCCCGCGACACGGCTCAGCGTGACCGGCTTTCTGAGCAATTCAGGCAATGCCAGCAGCGCATCGCTGGCGTTCAATTGCACATGCCCGGCCGCATCGCTCCCCTCGATATAACCCGATAGATTACTGACCTCGGGAATCGCGCCGACTGCCGAAAAACCGATTTTCTGAAAGCTGCCCGCGGCGGCATACTGTTCCAGCGGCAAATCCGCGAACAAGGAAAAATCCTGCAATCGCCCCGATGGACTCAGCCTTGCCAGCAATCTGCTCCGCTCTGCCGGCAGCACGCCCGAGAACAACAGCAGCTCCGCCAGAGGCGCCAGCTCCAGACTGGAGAAAACCCCGGCAATCTGTTGCGCAGACTGCTCCCTGGCACCTGTCACGGCAAGGGAAAACACGCCTCCCTGCCAGTCGTTGTGCGCGGTCTGAAGATCCAGGCTGGCCATGTCCAGCCGCCATCTGGCAGCATCTTTTTGCCAGCGAAATCGACTGCCCAGATTCCTGACATCCAGAACCCTGTCGTTTCCAGAGCGCATCCTGACCTCAGCCGCCTGAATCTCACCACTCAGCATCACCAGTCTGGATTCCCGCCAATCGCTCCATAACCTGAAATCACTGCTCCCTGAAACGATCCGCAATTGTCCGGGTAAATCGTCGGGCAACAACTCCGCCAGCTGAATGTTCCTGCCTTCCGCATACAGGCGGCCGCTGATGTCGGCTTCCAGGAACGGGTTGCCGCTGAATAGCATGGCCAGATGCAGGGATTCACCCAGCTTGCCTGGAAGCTGCAAATTGACCTGCAGGTGGTGCGTCTGCTCATCGATGCTGTTGTCGATCAGAATATGTACATGTTTGAAGAGCATTTTCGGAACCTGGCGCTGCTCGTCGAGCCAGGTCACTTCACTGTCCAGCATGGCGAAGCGATTTCCCTGCAGCAGCCACAACGGAGGCTTGTCGCTGGCTTTCAGACCATACACGGCCAGGGTGCCGTCCGGTCTGCGCGTGACTTGCAACCTAGTGCCTATCAGGGTTATACGGAAATCCGGGAAAAGCTGGCGCCGGCGGATGATTTGCAACAGGTCCAGACCAATCCGGATTTCCTTCAGGCTGATCGAAGGTGTCTGTTGATCCGCGCGAATAAGCTGTATTTCCTGCAACAGCAGTTGTGGTTCGAAACCATGCATGCTTCCCGACAACTTGCCGATCATGACCTTGGTATCCAGTGCCGCGCTTATTCTCGTTTCCAGCAGCTGCTTGAATTCCGTGACTTCGGATAAAAAAATACGCAGACCGGTAAAGAAAAGCGCACCGAGTATCGTGGTGAGCAATAAAAAATGCCGTGTTGCCCGGGTAATGTGATGGATCATGAGCGTAACTCACACTGCCCTTCGAAGACGCTGCATCCCGGCAATGCGGAGGGAATGACCAGGCCGGGAAAAAAGCTTTTATGGATATGCACTGCGTACAATTTATTGTTTGTCAGCAGGTGCCGCATTGTCACTGGCGAGTGATGCAGCACCTGTTGTTTGATAACGGATAGAAAAAAATGCCAGTGTCTGTCATGCTTTCAACTATCAATCCCGGACCAGTTTACATCTATCGACAGCCAATACACATGGCTGTTTTCTGCATATGCAGGAGCATAGGTATGACGAATTAGTTCCCGTCTATAAATGACGGGAACTAATGCAGCACCTGTTTTTGTTATGACACTTAATGCCCTTTGCAGGTATATTTTTATTCGATTATTTACCAGGCCATTACACAATCATGGAAAACAGGTGCTGCACTAATCCGGCACAGGGAAGTGCCGGCATAATCAATGGCCACAAGCCATTGATTATGAAGAAAACAGCAAATCGCATTTGCTGTTTTCTTTCTATAAACATCCCATGGATGGGTGTTTATAGACTCTAAAAATTAGCTCCCGTCATTTATGGGCGGAAAGCAGAAGTGCAACAGTCTGCAAGAGGCGCCGCACTCGCACTACAACAGCACCACGTCGTATTGTTCCTGATTGTATTCGGATTCGGCGCGGAATTTGATCTGCACTCCCAGAAACGATTCCAGCTCGGAAAGCATATCGGCTTCTTCATCCAGCAGGGTTTCCACCACCTCATTGGAAGCCAGCACCAGCAGCTTCTGGACATTGAACTGCCGGACTTCGCGGATGATTTCCCGAAAAATCTCCAGGCACATGGTTTCCGGTGTTTTCAGGACACCCCGACCACCGCAGGCACAGCAGGTCTCACAAAGAATATGTTCCAGGCTTTCCCGGGTTCGCTTGCGGGTCATTTCCACCAGCCCCAGTGTCGAAACCTCGGTTATCTTGGTTTTTGCATGGTCCTTCTCCAGATTCCGCTCCAGTGTCGTCAGCACCTGCTGCTTGTGCTCTTCACTCTGCATGTCGATAAAATCGATAATGATGATACCGCCCAGATTCCTCAACCGGAGCTGCCTGGCGATGACATGGGTCGCTTCCAGATTGGTCTTGAAGATGGTCTCCTCCAGATTGCGACCGCCCACATAACCGCCGGTATTGACATCCACCGTGGTCATCGACTCGGTCTGGTCGAACACCAGATGGCCGCCCGATTTCAGATTGACCCGTCTATCCAGCGCCTTGTGTATTTCATCCTCGACATTGTAGATATCGAAAACAGGCCGCTCACCGCTGTAATGCTCTATCACTGGCACAATTTCGGGAACGAATTTTTCCGCAAAGGCGACCAGGCGCAAATAGGTCTCCCTGGAATCGACGCGCACTTTTTCGATGCCTTCCCGGTACAGATCGCGCAATGTCCGGATGCTCAGCGGCAGATCGCTGTGGATCAGCTGTTTCACCTTGGCGCTGTTGATTTTTTCATTGATCGAATCCCACAGCTTCAGTAAAAAAGTCATATCGGAACACAACACGCTTTCCTCGACACATTCCGCAGCCGTTCTGGCGATAAAGGCGCCACACTGCTGTTCCTGCTGGAAAGTATCCAGACAGGTCCGCAACCGCTGTCGTTCCTTCTCCTGCTCAATGCGCTGCGAGATGCCGTTGATTTTGGCATAGGGCATATACACCTGATAGCGGGACGGAATGGAAATTTCCGTGGTCAAGCGCGCACCTTTGCTGCCCAGGGGATCCTTGCTGACCTGGACGACAATATGTTGACCCTCATGCAGGTAATGCTCGATATTTTCCGAACCTTTCTTTTCCAGATCACGACTGCACAGATCGGAAATATGCAAAAAAGCCGCCCTGGCCAGGCCGATATCGACAAAGGCCGCCTGCATGCCCGGCAATACCCGGCAGACTTCACCCTTGTAGATATTACCCACCAGCCCGCGCTGCCGGCTGCGCTCGATGATCAGCTCCTGAACGACGCCGTTTTCGATGACCGCCACCCGAGTCTCCGGCGGCGTCACGTTGATAAGAATCTCTTCACTCATAAGTTATTATTATTTGAAAATATCAATCCCGGCTTTTGTCAATAAATCGGCGGTTTCATACAACGGCAGACCGACGACACCTGAATAGCTACCCTGTATATTTTGTACGAAGACACCTCCCAGCCCTTGTATCGCATAGGCGCCGGCCTTGTCCGCCGGCTCGCCGGTTTCCCAGTAGCGCAGAATCTGCGCTTCACTGAGTTCCCTGAAGCGCACCTCGGTGATATTCAGCGCCATGTGGTGACACTGCCGGACGCGCAGGGAAACGGCGCTGTAGACATGATGTCTTTGCCCGGACAGACTGTTCAACATGCTCAGTGCATGCTGCCGGTTTTCCGGCTTGCCCAAAATCTGACCGTGCAGAACCACCGAGGTATCCGCGCCAAGCACCGGCAACTGTTCGCTGCAGCATTGTCTGGCACGCGCCGATTTTTCCGCGGCGACGCGACGCACATAGTGTTCCGGCCGTTCCTGCGGCAACGGCGTCTCATCGACAGGCACGGGATAGACCAGACAATGGACACCAATCTGCGCCAGCAGTTCCCTGCGCCGCGGGGAAGCGGAGGCAAGAATGATTTCCGGCGCCTGTTCAAGCATCATTCCCGCCATGTTGCACAAGACCCGTCAGTACAGCGCCATTTTTGTACTGCCGGGCAGAGACATAATATTTACCGCAATATTTCATTCACTTGTAAGTTGTGCCAGGCATAGAAGAAAAATGGCTGCTGTCTAGCGATGATAGGGATGCTTGTGCAAAATACTCCACGCCCGGTACAGTTGCTCCGCAACGACAATGCGCACCAGTGGATGAGGCAAGGTCAGCCGGGACAGGCTCCATGACTCCCTGGCCCGCTCCCGCACCGACTGCGAAAGTCCCTCCGGGCCTCCCACCAGCAGCGCCACGTTTTGCCCGCCCGAACGCCAACGGCGCAACGCTTCCGCCAGGTCATCGGTCGTCCAGGGCCTGCCGGCCATATCCAGACTGACGATGTGGGCGTCGCGCGGAATCGCGGCCAGCATGCGCTCTCCCTCTTCCCTGACCAGACGCGCGATATCGGTGTTCTTCAGGCGCTTCCCCGCGGGAATTTCCTGAAGCAGCAAGGCGCAATCCCTGGGCAACCTCCGGGCATACTCCGTATAACCCAGCCGCACCCATTCCGGCATGCGCCTGCCCACTGCAATCAAGTGGATCTGCATGAGGAAAAATCGTCGTCAAAGCCGCTTCCGCTGCCCGGACACTGCCCGGCATCCTGTATCCCGAACAGCATCATTTCAGCCCGTGGCCGCGCCAGGGCAATCATTCCGTATCACTGTCCCGCGAAACATTACCGGCATGCAGGCCGCATTCTTTTTTAGTGGCGTCCTCCCACCACCAGCGCCCGGCCCGTTCATGCTGGTTGGGCAATACCGGCCGGGTGCAGGGCTCACAGCCAATACTGGTGTAACCCTGGCGGTGCAGGGCGTTGAAGGGCAGCTGCCAGGCTTCGATATAATCCCAGACCTGCGCGGAACTCCAGCCAGCCAACGGATTGAATTTTATCAGCGGGTGTTCCGCCGTGGAAAAAGCCGCATCCCGTTGCACTTCCGGCAGCGCCTGCCGGGTATCCAGGCTCTGGTCCCGGCGCTGTCCGGTGATCCAGGCATCCACAGTCGCCAGCTTGCGGCGCAGTGGCTCGACCTTGCGGATGCCACAGCATTCCTGGTGACCATCGACATAGAAACTGAACAGACCCTTGCGCTTCACCAGGTCATCCAGCAGCAAGCGGTCCGGCGTCAATACCTCCAGGGTGATCTGATAATGCTTTCTGACCTCCTCCAGGAAACGGTAGGTTTCCGGATACAGGCGGCCGGTATCCAGAGTAAAAACCTGTATATCGCTGTCGATTTGCAGCGCCATATCGATCAGCACCACATCTTCGGCGCCGCTGAAGGAAATGGCGGTCCGGGAAAAATTCTGCAGCGCGGCGCGGAGAATTTTCCGGGGATTCTTGCCCTGCAGATCAGCCTGCAGTTGTTCAATGTCGATGGTCGGATTGCTCGGATTGCTCGGATTGCTC
>JAJRWJ010000071.1 GCA_024276805.1 Gammaproteobacteria bacterium | reverse complement strand
AGCGGCAAAACCACTACATTCATTCCCGAATCGTCGCACTGAAATTCTTCTTCAGAATAAATCTGGCAACTGTTCCTGACATGCCAAAAACCAAGCGCCTCTGCATTCGTCGGGCACATTTTCCGTTTCAGCAATGCATCTAAAGATTCCCGTAGTACTGCAAGGCGTGGCACACGCCACCGCCCCCCCCCCCAAAAATACACGCGCAAAAAAAAGGCGATCTGAAATCGCCTCGAATAATATTTTAGGAAGATATAACGCAAAACTTGCAATTCATATTGGCAAAAGCCAATGAAGTTACTGTCTACTATAGCAGCTGTTCCCACATAAAAAAATGTGACAAATTGTCGCACCTCCTCGCTACGTTTTTATCATCCCTTCAGGTACAGCATCGATTTGCTTGAAATTCCACGTTGCCTGCATTTCCTACTATATTTAAAACCATAGCTTCGGGGAATTATTCCCTACCCATCAATCCCTTAGTAATTATAAGTTTTTATCGCGGATGACAGAAACTATTGGCAAAGCTGAACGCCGCCGCTATCAACGCTACAACTTGAAGCTTGACGCCGTCCTGGTCAGCGAGGCATCGATTTCGTTCCCCAGCATCATTCTGGACTTCTGCTCGGGAGGAATGTTTCTGGAGATACCGGCGGTCCATAAAAAAAATGCTGCCTGGCTGGATCAGCATGTTCAGGTCAATTTTTCGACCGGAAACGAAAGCAAGGATCAATATTGCGTATCGGCACAAATTGTGCGCGTTTGCGCCAGTGGCGTTGGCGTGGCTTTTCATGCAAAACCAGACGCAGCACTGGCCGCCTTGCAGAAACTGGCGAAAACTGACGCTCAATGTTCCGCCAGAGACGTTTATCTTGCTGCCAGCCTCTCCCCGAACAAACAAAAACCACTGCAGGAATCGCTGCTTGCCATCCTCGAGGAACATCTGCCGCAAATCAGCAGTGATTTTTTTCGTCATATCGATGATACACTGAACAGAGCCTCCGAAACGGCTGAAAGCTTTGCTGATCAGAACGCCTGTGAGAAAGCAGGCAGCAGCTTGAAACTCGCCAGGAAATCGATTGGCGATTCATTTGACAAGGCTATGCTGCTCGAATGCCAGGCCATTTTTGATACTGTAACAAAAAATGACGCTGTTTCCGTCGATGATGGTTCGATGCCGCTGGCCCTGATTGACAAGGATGATTTCGAAGACTGGCTGAATCTTTCCGCGGTCATCAAAAACCTGGAAACACGCTATGAGACTCAACTCCACATTCTGGAAAAAAAATTACACCACCTGATCAATTCGCCGCTACAAATCAGCATCAACCCCGTCAGTCCGGAAAAAATATGCGACAGCTTTAGAGCAGCAATCTTTGATGTCACTGATAACAATCATCTCAGAAGTATCTTCTATCGCGCCTTCGAAACTACCCTCTGCACCCACCTGGACAATCTGTACCGCCAGTTCGATCAAGCACTGACCGGGCATGGCGCCCCGCAGTTCATTACCCCCCGGCCCGAACAGCCAGGAAAAACAGCTCGACCCAGGCGCCCTGCCGATGCATCTGCAAACGCGACCGAAACAGAGGAACCGCAATCATCTCCACCGGAGGACAACATCCTCCCCTTCAGACAAACGACGGCACAGCCCCACGCCCAACAGTCAGTCGTGCAAACCGTGGGCAACCTGCTGACATTGAATGAACAGTCATCAGCCATTGCCAGCGCCACCAATCCTGTCAATTATCCATTGGCACAGGAACATGATCATACTGCCACACACAGTCAGAATGCCTATTCCAGAAAAGAAATAGCGACAGCTCTCAGTCAACTGCAGATTATTCAGCCAGCCATTCATGAACACTGGGATGCAAAAAACCTGCAACAACAATTTCTCGGCACCCTGGAAAATCTGTCCGGCAGTAATAAAACACTCTCGGTCAATGATGCAAACACATTGCAAGTCTATGCCCGCCTTTTTGAAACGTTGTTGAAAGATGTCACCCTTTCCACCGGCTTCAGGGAATTCCTGCAAAAAATCCATGTACCGCTATTGGCGCAAACCATGCTGGATTCCGGGTTTTTGAACAAGGAAAACCATCCCGCGCGCAATGTTCTCAACCAGCTTGAAGCTGTAGAAGGGGAAATAGTCGCCAGCCATGGCGTACAAAACCAGAAAATCAGGGCGACAGTGGATCGACTGACTTCCCGTATTGTTCAGGAGGCTGGCGACAATCCGGCCATATTCACGGAAGTCGACCAACAGCTCAAGGCAATTACAGCCCCTGCCGACAAGGTAAGAGCAGCGAATATCAACCGCGTCATCGCGATTTGTGAAGGCAAACAGGCGCTGGCAGAGGCCAGACAAAAAATACAGTCCGAAATCGATCAACGCATTGCCGGGAGATCCATCCCGACAATAGTGCAAAAACTGCTGTTGGCAGGCTGGCAGCACCTGTTGGTGCTTGGGGAATTGAACAATGACCAGCCACCAGCAGATCAGCAACGCAAACTAGTCATCATCGATCAACTGCTTTCCTGGTTCGACAATCAAAACTTCCTTGGCGCTGCCCATAGCAACGCCATTCACGAGGCATTGGATTTTATCGACAGCGAATTGACCACCGTCTGCGCCAATTCCTTTGTCCACGATCAAATCATCGAGGAATTATCCGCCTGTCTGCTGGGAACAGGACAACCGCCAGCCAGGAAGGCCGTGACGATGATCGATATTGCGCCACAGAAGCCACATGACGAAGAACACGATAGCATTACTGGAGATATCTGGAGCGAACTGGTCGCACAACTGAAAGTCGGTGACTGGATGGAATTTTCCTTCGGCAGGCAGGATCCTGAACCGCTGAAACTGATCTGGATTGGCAAGACCCCAGAATTATTCGTTTTCGTCAATCGCAAGGGGGAAAAAAGACTGGAGTTGAATCCGGAAACACTTGCCGAAAAAATGCACTGTGGAAGCGCCAGAAGGACCGAAAGCCTGGATGTGCCATTGATGGACCGGGCAACCCATTCCATGCTGGAGAAAATGCATGAAAAGCTCGTTTACAATGCCACCCATGACCCGATAACCAAACTGGCCAACAGAAAGGAATTTGTCAGACAATTCCAGCGTGAAATATCCAGCCTGAAAGGAACGCAGCACATACTCTGTTACATTGAAATACAGAATTTTCGAATCATAACCAACACCTGCGGGTTGGATGCCGGCGACAAGTTGCTGAGACGCTTCGCCGACTATGTTCAGAGCCGGCTCATCGATGAACAATTATTCGCCCGAATCGGCGACAAGACATTTGCCATGCTGCTGCAGCATTGCTCTTCGGAAAAAGGCTATGAAATCATCAAAACACTGCGTGACCAGATCAACCATTGTCACTTCGAATGGCAGGACAAAAGCTATCCCATTGCCGTCAGCACCGGCATAGTACCCTTTTCCGGCAGCGACTGCCATATCGACAAAATAATGATCAAAGCCGATGCCGCCTGTCTTTCCGCAAAACGTGCCGGTCACAACCATATCCAGATCTATGAACAAGGCAACCAACGCCTGCAGGAGCAAAACCATATCCATAACTGGGCAGGACAAATCGACAAAGTCCTGTCGGAAAACCGCCTGTTCGCCCGCTGCCAGATGATCGCTCCGGTCGACCCACAGAAAAACCAGCATACGCATTACGAAATCCTGCTGGGCATCAGGGACCGGCACGGGGGCATCATCGCCCCTGATGATTTCATCCCCGCCGTGGAACACAACCAGCGCATGCCGGAAGTAGACCGCTGGGTCATACAGACAGTTTTCAGCTGGATTGCACAGAATCACAGTTTATTCGAGACTTTTGGCGGTTTCTCCATCAATCTGTCCGGACAATCGTTTAATACCGAAGACTTTTTAGACTTCCTCATACAAAGTCTGGACAGCGCGGCATTCGCTGTTGAAAAAATCACCTTTGAAATCACCGAAACCGTGGCCGCGGACAGCCTTGTCCATGTAGAAAATTTTATAAGTGAAATCAAGCGCTTTGGCTGCAAATTTTCCCTGGATGATTTTGGCACTGGCTATTCCTCCTATTCCTACCTGAAGAACCTGAACGTCGATTACCTGAAAATAGACGGTGCATTCATCAAGGATATCCTCAACAGCAGCACCGATGCCGCCATGGTCAAGTCCATGAATGAAATCGCGCACTCCCTGGGCCTGGAAACTATCGCTGAATATGTGGAAAACCGGCAGATTCAAGAGCTTCTAAAGGAAATCGGCGTCGACTATGCACAGGGCTGGGGTATCGCCAAACCAGGTTTGCTGGAGGACCTGGGCAAAGCATAATGGCATGGCCCCTGACCAGTAGATCCTGTCAATCATGAATCATCCTGTTTTACCTTACGCCCTTATTTCCGGACAGGATATTCAGAACTTCATTGCAAGTCATTTTCAACAAATATAAACAGACAGTTGACAGTTCCTGTAAATTTACTTAGATTCGGAGTTTTTCTTCTTCAGGGACAGACAGATGACTGGCAAACGCACAAGTCGCTCTTTCAAAGAACTCATCTTTACTTTCACTCCCGCCATTGTCTTGATCGTTGCAGGCTTCTGGGTTGCCGCACAGTTTGTCTCTCCGGCGCCACCAAAACACATCATCATCGCCACAGGGTCGAAAAATGGCGCCTATTATCAATTTGCCGAAAGATACCGCGATGAGCTCGCCCGAGAGGGCATCACAGTCGAAATCAAGACGAGCTCCGGCTCGAAAAACAATATCGCGCTGCTGCTGGAGAAAAAAGCCGACATCGCTTTCGTCCAGGGAGGCGCGGGAAATCTTGCTGAAGCCGATGACATCCTGGTTTCATTGGGCAGCCTCTATTACGAACCCGTCTGGATTTTCATCAACAAACAGGTTCAGGCTAAAAATCTTGCCGATTTTATCGGTCTGCATGTCGCGATCGGCCCCATGGGAAGCGGTACCCGACTTGCATCGAAACAACTGCTGGCGCCCAATCATGTCGATCAGGAGAACACCGATTTGCTGCCGTTATCGGGACTGCAGGCTGCAGAAAGCCTGAGCCGGCATAAAATCGATGCCGCACTGTTCGTTTCCTCCGCGAAGGCCGGGGCAATACAAACACTGTTGCACGACCCGGAGGTACGCCTTCTGAGCCTGTACCGGGCCGATGCATACAACAGACTGCTGCCATACCTTTCCAAGGTGACACTGCCCGAGGGCATTATCGACCTGCACAGCAATATTCCTCCAAGACCAATAGAAATGCTGGCGCCGGCAGCAAATCTGGTCGTGCGCGAAGACTTTCATTCGGCACTGATCGTACTGTTCCTGCGTGCCGCAAAAAAAATCCACAAGGGGGCGAATCTGTTTTCTCCGCCGAACACCTTCCCTTCGTCGCAGCTTACCGCCTTCCCGCTCAGCGAAGTTGCCGAGCGTTTTTACAAGGTTGGCCCGCCTTTTTTGATGCGTTACCTGCCTTTTTGGGCCGCGATCTTCATCGACCGCATGATGGTTTTCCTGATCCCGATGCTGGCCCTGCTGTTCCCCCTGTTCAAGGTAATGCCACCACTCTACCGCTGGCGGGTCAGATCCAGAATCTATCGCTGGTATAAAGAACTGCAGGAAATCGACGATGAATCGTTCTCCGGACACTTGTCCCCCGAGCAACAAGAAAAATTCAATCGCAGGCTGGCACAGATAGAAGAGGAAGTGATCAAGGTCAACACGCCGTTATCCTATGCGGATCAGCTCTATAATCTGCTCCTGCATATCGACCTGGTAAAAAAGAAAGGCAACAGTCAGAATATCTGACGACAAAATCATCCGCCGAAATGCAGTCATGCCCCATCCATCGAGCATGACTGCAGTCGGGGCGGTTACTGCGTCAGTTTCAATCCTCCCGGAGCAGTTTGATGCCTTTTTTACGCTGCGCATAAATGATATCCAGTTCCTTGTGCAGCTTCGCTTTCTTTTCCTGGTTGGTCTCTGCGGCCAATTCCGCCCTGAGCTTGTTTTCCTTGATCTTCAATTTTTTAAGAATCTTGATCAGATCCCGGCGCTGGGCATTTCTCCTGCGCTCATCCAGATCAAAAAAATTCTGCAGTTTTTTCAGTAGTTTTTTCTTTTTCATCCGCCTGCCGCTTCAGGATTTGGTCGTTGCTTGTGTGTCAGGACTCAGCACATCCAGCAATTCGGCTTTATCCAGAGTCATTTGCCGCTCCACCGCCATTTCCTCAGGACGCTTCATGACAAAAACGGATGCCGCCGTGTTGATCAGGTTTTGCTTGATATCATACATATAGGCACTGTCATTGATCAGCGACGTACCAGCTTCCGGGGTGATCTTTTGCTCCCGGATCAGACCGTCGATGGCCTGATTCATTTGCTGGTCCTGTTCTTCGATGAGAATTCTCAGATTATCCAGAGCCAACAGCGGCAGTTCCTGCTGCATCGCCCCTTTTCTGAAGACATCGAGCTCCCTGATCACCTGAGCCAGCTGATAACGAATATTATCGTACTGCCCGATAACAAAACTATTGTTTGTCAATGCACTTTTAGACAAATTCTTTTGCAGATGTTTGGCGCTCTTGATTGCTTCGACGATGTTCCGGCTTGCCTCACGCAGTGCATACAGACTACCCGACTGT
>JAJRWJ010000070.1 GCA_024276805.1 Gammaproteobacteria bacterium | reverse complement strand
CCGATGTCATGGACATCGCCCTTGACTGTTGCCATCAGGATTTTACCGTTGGTCTGTATTTCGCCGGATTTCTCGGCATCCATGAACGGCATAAGATAGGCTACGGATTTTTTCATGACCCGCGCCGATTTGACGACCTGGGGCAAAAACATCTTGCCATCTCCGAACAAGTCGCCAACGACATTCATACCGTCCATCAAAGGACCTTCGATCACCTGCAGGGGCTTTTCCGCCTGCTGCCGGGCCAGTTCTGTGTCTTCCACGATATAGTCGGCAATGCCCTTGACCAAGGCATGTTCGAGGCGTTTGTCGACCGGCCAGCCACGCCATTCCAGATCCTCCTGCTTGGCTACGGCGCCGCCTTCGCCACGGTATTGTTCGGCAATCTCCAGCAATTTCTCGGTAGCGCCATCATGCCGGTTCAAAACCACATCTTCGACAGCATTGCGCAATTGATCGGGAATATCGGCATAGATCGCCAACTGCCCTGCATTGACAATACCCATGTCCATGCCAGCCTTGATGGCATGATAGAGGAACACGGCATGAATCGCCTCCCTGACCGTGTTGTTGCCGCGAAAGGAAAAAGAAACGTTGGAAACCCCACCCGAAACCAGGGCATGGGGCAAAGTCCGCTTGATAATTCGGGTTGCCTCGATGAAATCCATGCCATAATTGTCATGTTCTTCGATGCCTGTCGCAATGGCGAAGATATTTGGATCGAAAATGATATCTTCCGCCGGAAAGCCAACCTGTTCGGTCAAAATGCGGTAGGCTCTCTGACAGATGGCGACTTTTCTATCCTGGGTATCGGCCTGCCCCTGCTCATCGAAAGCCATGACAATGACCGCAGCGCCATAACGACGAACCAGCATGGCATGTTCAACAAATGCCTCTTCACCTTCTTTCAGGGAAATGGAATTGACCACGCCTTTGCCCTGGATGCATTTCAAGCCGGCCTCCAGGATTTCCCATTTTGATGAATCCACCATAACCGGAACTTTGGCGATATCCGGCTCGGCAGCGATCAAATGCAAAAAATGCTCCATCGCCTGCTTCGATTCCAGCATCCCTTCATCCATGTTGATATCGATGATCTGCGCGCCATTTTCCACCTGATCCCTGGCGACATCCAATGCCTGCTCATACTGCTCCTCGACGATCAACCGCTTGAAGCGGATGGAGCCGGTGACGTTGGTACGTTCGCCAATGTTGACAAACAGTGAATCGGGGCCAATATTCATCGGTTCCAGACCGGCAAGACGACACTGTTTTTCGATTTCCGGTATGGCTCTCGGAGGATGTTGCTGAACCGCCTGGACGATAGCCTTGATATGATCCGGTGATGTTCCGCAGCAGCCACCGATAATATTCAAATAACCACATCTGGCCCAGTCTTCCAGTTCCTGCGCCATAGCCTCCGGCGACTCATCGTACTCGCCGAATTCATTGGGCAGACCGGCATTGGGATGGGCTGAAACGCAGGTATCGGCAATGTTGGCCAGTTCCTCTATGTATTGCCGCAGTTCCCTGGCGCCCAATGCGCAGTTGAAGCCGATGGAAATTGGTTCAATATGGCGCAGTGAATTCCAGAATGCCTCTGCAGTCTGCCCGGACAGAGTACGTCCGGAAGCATCGGTTATCGTTCCGGACAACATGACCGGCAGTTTCTGACCAATCTGCGCAAAAAACTGATCGACGGCAAAAATCGCAGCCTTGGCATTCAGCGTATCGAACACCGTTTCTATCAGGATAATATCCGCGCCGCCTTCGAACAAGCCGCGTGTCGCCTCAGCGTAGGCATCAACGAGGTCGTCAAAATGGATGTTTCTGAAGCCTGGATCGTTGACATCAGGGGACATGGATGCGGTCCTGTTGGTCGGCCCCAGAACACCGGCGACAAACCTCGGTTTGTCTGGTGTTTTTCCGGTCATGGCATCGGCAGCAGACCTGGCAATCCGGGCAGACTCCAGATTGATCTCGTAAGCCAGATCCTGCATCTGATAATCCGCCATGGCTATCCGGGTGGCGTTGAAAGTATTGGTCTCGACAATGTCACTGCCGACTTCCAGATAAGCCAAGTGAATCGACCTGATGATATCCGGCTGCGTCAGGGAAAGCAGATCATTGTTGCCTTTCAAATCCTGCTGCCAATCGGCAAAACGCTCTCCGCGATAGTCTTTTTCCTCCAGTTGATAGCCCTGGATCATTGTTCCCATGGCGCCATCGAGAAATAAAATTCTTTCCCCCAGGTGGGCTCTTAATTGTTCATCTCTTTTCATACACACAACTTTCTATTGAGATCCAGATGATTCACCATCCAAAAAAATTCAAGCATTACCATTCAAAATAAACTGCTTGCGACAGCCGGCAAACAGCCATTAGACGTCAGTTCATACAAATCAGGCAAAGGCAACAATAAAAAAAGCCCGACCAAATTGCCGGGCTTCTAAGCCAACCAGATTCCTATCGTATGACTCAGTTTTCAGGAGTGGTAAAAATTTTTTTGAAACCGCCAAAAATTTCCTTGATGTCACTGAACAAATTTTGCAAAGTCGGCTTTTCCTTCAAAATCACCATGGTCCGGAGGAAAGCCACGGCAATGAAACCTGCCGCTGGTGGCGCCAGCTCCATATAGAGTGACAATAAAAAAGCAACGAATGGACCTCGACTGGTCTGCGTGACACGATCCGCTCCCAACGCAACTTCCGGAACCCCTTCGGCCCCCCAGAACTTGATTGTTTCCAACAAGTAAATATTCAGATCCACCAGCAATAACTGCATGGCAAAAAACACCCCGGCACCAATCGCCACCCACATAAATGCATTGCCTTTTTTCGCTCGAATAGCTGCCCTGTAAATCCAAACAGCAGTCAATAAAATTAATATCCCGCCAATCATTGTATTCTCACCTCTTAATTTTTAATTATTTCCTGATCATGAAGTAAAAGCCTTCCATACCACCCTTCAATACCATGTTGTTGCCTTGCTTTTCATAGACTTGATATCTGTCAAACTTACCTGGCCTGCCCGGCCTGGCTATCTTGATCAAATTGTTTTCTATCGTATAGGTCGTCGTTTGTTTGATGGCAGAATTAGCCCAGTGTGGTTTGGAAATAATGGTCACCGTACCATCCCCCCTGAATTGCCAGGTCTGATCCGCCGGTTTTTTCTTTGTCTGCAGCGATGGCGCCGTTGCCTCTACAATCCAAATACCTTCAATCACTGATTTATCTTTTAGCTCCACTGCTGCCAGGGCATTACCCGTAACCAACAGCATCACCACCAGCGCACCAATATTTAAAATTTTTTGTTTCATATCGATTCCCAAGTCTAAGCACTAAAACAAAAACAATTCTATGTAAAACTCAAAGTATTTTATTTTCCGATCCCTGACTGCTCATTATGACAATTTATGTTTAAATATCAAACCATTTTCTGAAACACCGATTATCCAGCGATGAAGCAGCCTTTACAAATATTTTCTTGACTTAAAATCCTTGTTAAGTATCATATCCATTCCTTTAGCTGATCTTTTCAGCTTTTCGTAAACAATAAATTTAAGGTAGGACACTCATGGGTGCGATATTAGACCTCACAGAAAAATTGAAAGAGCCAAGCGGCATTATCGGCTTGATTATAATCATCGCTGTTGTTTATTACTTCGTAAAATGGGTAATGAGCGAACACGAAGAAGACAAATAAACTGCACCGAACATAGAAATTTGGTTCCAGCAGGCCGCTAACGCAAATTCAATCTGAATTTGCAGCGGCCTTTATTTATTCAATTTCGACCACCAAGCAGCAAACATTACCGCATATTTTTTGTGTATTTTAGCATATAATCTTGCGTCATCGCTAAAACACACTGACCAAGAAAAAATATGCAACAATTCTTAAACAAGGCAATTCAACACGCCTTATCCAAGCAGGTGCCTGCCACAGGCATCGGAATATTTCGCAGTCTGTATGGCTTGATCGCTGTTCAGGAAATCCTTTTCTTGCTGTATTTCAATCATTTGATCTTCGACCCCGTGCCATTTCTGGATGTCGAGTTTCCGATGATCCCTTTCTTTCTGTGCCTATGGGCCGTTGCCGCCAGCGCATTGACCATCGGCCTGTACAGCCAGACATCGGCAATCGCCAACTACTTGTTCTGGATAATTTTTACCTGCTTTACACCAATGCAGCGGGATTTTGACGGCGGTTTTGACCAGTTCATGATTGGCATGGGCTTGTTCCTTATTTTTCTCCCCATCGACCGGGCCTTTTCCCTTGACAACCTGCGTTACAAACTGACTTCCAATAATTTCAGGCAACTCACGCAGCCCACCCAGACAACCTCTGTTCTGGCCTATTACCTGCCGCTGGCTATCTGCCTGGGCTTCCTTTATTTCGATTCGGCAGTACACAAACTCTTTGCCGAACATTGGCGTAATGGCCTTGGAGCCTGGCTGCCTTCGTCACACCCTTATTACATATCCGCAATCGACATGTCGTGGCTGCTGAATATCAAACCCCTGCAACAGGCCATTGGTTATCTCATCATGGTTTTCCAGTTCAGCTTCATTTTTCTTTTCTACCGCAGAACATTTCGGATACCTCTGCTCTTGATCGGCGCCGGCCTGCATCTGGGAATCACCCTGACCTTCAACATTTACCCTTTTGGCTTGGCAATGCTGGCCTGCTACACACTGATGATCCCCTTCTCATGGTGGCGATGCCTGGCGAACATGTGTCAGAACAAAACACCTTCCCTGTGGGTTTTTTACGACGAAATGTGTCCATTGTGCAACCGCACCGCCATCATCATCAATCATTTCGATATTTTTCACTGCATCGCTTTCAAGGGCCTGCAAACCCATGCCTCCGCATATCCGGCATTGAATAGCATCGACAGTGAATTGCTGCTGACCGATCTGTACGCCATCGACGCATCCAACAGACTCGTTTCAGGCCTGGACACTTATATTCAAATCCTGTGGAAAATGCGTTATACAGCGCCACTGGGCTTGATTCTGCGCATCCCAGGCATCTATCATATGGCAGCAGCCAAATACAGACATATTGCCGACAATCGGCTGCGCAACCCCTGCTCCGACACCTGTCTTCCCGACACAAAAAGCAATCCTCAGCCGCTGAATTTTTACCAGCGTATTTTTGACGGCTATGCAGTAAACCATGGCAAGCAATTTTCCCATCGTCTGCGCAAAATCATCATCATCCTGTTCCTCCTGCAACTCAACAGCACCCTGCATTACGGAATATTCTACCGGATAAAGCCGGCAATTCCAGACAACCCACTGACAACGACAATCAGCACCATCAGCAATGCCGTCCTGATGTACAGCTCCACGTTTATTGGCATAACCCCGCACGCCCTGTATCTGCATGACCATTTTGCCGGCTACGAGAAGATCATAGGCATCACTTATCGCAGCGCCGATGGCCAGGAAAAATGGCTGCCTTTTATCGCACCGGACGGAAGAATTCTCGCCCCCAACTGGGGCAGGGTGCATTCCATGTGGGCGAACATCGCCGTAACCCCCAGAATTGACAAACACCGGCTGGAAAAATTTATCATGAAAATCACCGCCTTTTGGGGCAGGAAAACAGGACTGGACCTGCATGATGCGACATTCATCATCAAAGCCAAGAAAATAGCCATGCCATTTACCTGGCAGCGGGACCTGCGCAAAAAAAATCTTGCCGGCCCATGGATCGATCTCGGTACTGCAAAATGGACAAATAACACTTTTACTGCAAACTTACCCATTGATTTTTAAATGTTTTAGGTTTTTTTACCGGCATCCACAAAACCATCCAGAAAATTTTAAATAACATAAATGCTTGCATCAAATATTCAGGCATGATAAAAATACTCCAGCGTTTGAAACAAAACGCGTACAACTAGAATAATTTACTAACCTTCCGTGGAGGATGTTATGAAAAAAATGTTATCTATTCTTGCAATGTCTCTTATGATTGTTGGCTTGACTGGCTGTTTAGACGATCCAGACGGTGCTAAACAAAAAGTATCCAGTTCTGAAATTTCTGTTAATCTGTAATCTCTAGACCTTAATAGAAATCTCACCAAGCCCAGCTTGCATACAAAGCTGGGTTTTTTGAAATAAGAGGCTACCGACATTGATTCTAAACAATCCATGGCAGCATCTTATTTATTCACAAATTTCCCCTTACAACTGTCAGGGGAAATTTGCGGTAGTTCGGTGAATAGAAATTATTTTATTCGTAAGACAGTAGTTTTTCGTTGATTACTGATACCGATAAATTGAATCCCTGAAATGGGAAAAACTGTAATATTTAAGAGGAAATATAATGGCTGAACAAGAAAAAGATACCTTCTGGATTAAGATTGGCGCACTGATCGTTATCACCGTTGTTTTGGTTTTGATGCTGAAAAGCAGAGAAACCGAGCATCTGAAAGGTGGCTACGAAGAGCTTGACCGTGAAGTAGCAGCACAGATGAAAAAAGAAGGCCAAATATAAGAGCTGGATATAAGTGGCATCCTTGAGCAATCGGGGATGCCATTTATTTTTTGATAAAGCGGCAAAACCACTACATTCATTCCCGAATCGTCGCACTGAAATTCTTCTTCAGAATAAATCTGGCAACTGTTCCTGACATGCCAAAAACCAAGCGCCTCTGCATTCGTCGGGCACATTTTCCGTTTCAGCAATGCATCT
>JAJRWJ010000069.1 GCA_024276805.1 Gammaproteobacteria bacterium | reverse complement strand
CTGGAGCAACAGCGCTCGGCGGGGGGCTGGAATAGCGGCTGATTCGTACAGATTCCTCGCCCTCGGATATTTCCAGTTCGGCAATATCCGATTCTTCTATAATTTCGATCAGTTTTTTTATTTTTCTGATATCCATAGTGATTATCTTCTTTCGGTTAGGATTTGGTGGGTGACTTGCAAGGCCAGTTCATACCCGGTAGCGCCGAATCCACAAATGACACCTTGGGCAATATCCGAGAAATAGGAATGCGCTCTGAAAGGTTCCCTGGCGTGGATATTGGACAGGTGCACTTCAATAAAGGGGATCCGGGTTGCCAGCAGGGCATCGCGAATGGCCACGCTGGTATGGGTGAATGCCGCAGGATTGATGATGATGAAATCCATGTCCTGTGCATAGGCCTGATGGATCATGGCAATGATTTCATGTTCCGCGTTGCTTTGCTGAAACTCCAGCATATGGCCCAGCTGTGCAGCCTGCCGTTCAAGGTTTTTCTGGATGTCGGCAAGCGTCTGTTTACCGTAGAGGCCAGGTTCACGAATGCCGAGCATGTTGAGATTGGGGCCATTGATGACGCTAATATTTGCCATTGCAGTTCAATATCGGGGGCAGGCTGATTCTGGTAGAGTGTAACGGAATGGCTAATTTTCTCTAATTTGTGGGGTCTTGTCCATGTTTTATGTGATTTAGCCAAAGTTAGCGGCAAAATACCTGCTTTTATAGGTTTTTCATCGTGGCTATAGTGATTCAGGCGATCACTCGGCAATGCCTTGAGGCCATTGCTGATGGCGAAGGACACGGCTGATGTGGTCGTTGCTGGCCGCCTGGGTAGACAGGCAAGACTGTGGCAGCGCCATGCGTTCGCCCGCTGTTGCAGGCAATGGCATTGGAAAGAACAAATGTTTGTGCCATAACAGATAACTGTTTTACACTATACGGCCCATTTATTGACACGAATATTGACACGAAAGGACGTTGACGATGAAAAAATACTTTAGCGTGCTGATGGCTGCATTGTTGCTGTTACTGACAGGATGTGCTTCTGTGACCAGCGATATCAAGGTTGATGCGGCTGCAGATCCAAAAGCCAGGTTGAGCGGCTACAAGACCTATGCCTGGCTGGGCGCAATGAAACTGTTGAATGACCCGGAGCATGTCTGGGAGGCTCCAAAAATCGATGTCGCTGGTGACATCAAGTACCTGATCGACAGAAATTTGCGCAAACGTGGCATTATGCTCAGCAAGCCGGAAGATGCGGACCTGGATGTTGCTTTTTTCGTTGGTGTGGATATGGAGGCGATGAAGTTGAAGACGGACCCTAAAACCAGGAAGCAATTATTGCAGAATGTTCCGGAAGGTGCATTGGTCGTCGTGTTGATCGATGCCGAAACCGGTTATGTCATCTGGGTGGGCAAGGCGACTGCGGAAATTCAGGAAAATGCTTCCCCTGAACTGGTTCGTGAAAGACTGGATTATGCGATCACCGAAATGTTCAGGAAATTGCCAAAGGATTAGTTCGGAACAAGTCTTTCCAGGGAAACATGAAGGGGTGCTGAAAAAAGCAATCCTGTGTTAGGTTGGATTTGTGCCTGTCACTAAGTTCACTAAGTACAGGCGGGCACGGATATTTAATTTGTGAAAATAAAGAGAAGTATTATGCTGATCAAAAAATCATTGTTGGCTGCCGGCAGCATTTTTCTGGCAATTACCCATTCAGCATTTGCCGAGCCCTATGTCTACCCAAGCAAAGGACAAAGTGACCAGCAAATGGAGAAAGACAAGTATCAATGCTATGACTGGGCAAAAGACCAGACTGGCTATGATCCGATGAATCCACCGACGATTTCATCATATTCTTCGGCTTCCCAGGGCAGTGTGGTGGGTGGTGCGGCCCGTGGCGCCGCAACAGGCGCAATCATCGGAGCAATCGCCGGTGATGCCGGCAAAGGCGCGGCAATAGGAGCAGGCGTCGGAGGCATGACCCGTGGCATCAGAAACCGCAGTGTACGCAATGAGCAGGAGCAGATTGCGCAGCAGCAGGCAGCGCGTATTGCACAGATGCGTAGCGAATATAACCGCGCCTATGCGGTTTGTCTTGAAGGGCGTGGCTACAGCGTCAGATAATATCCTGATCCTGGCGTATGACTGGTACAGCAACCTGCAAGTTCTACTGACACTGTGACGGTCTATCATTCCGATAGCTGCGCTGCTAAAACCTCGACATTATTGTCATAGTGACGCAAGTGTCGTGTCTGTAATCTGTGCGCAAATATTCTAAGGAAAACAGGCGCAGCACTGGCGAAAATAACCGACAGGCGTTCGAGTGGCGTGGCATTGATTGAACGCGGTTACCGATTTGAAAATCGGCTGGGGATACCGGGGAACCAGGAATGAAATTTTTCCGGATCTCTCGGAAAGTATGGCCGGTTCGTTATTCGGGCTGTGTGGGCTGCAGCTTGCCCAGCAGGGCTTTGAGCTGATGGTTCTGGTTGAGCAGGGCCTGTAGTTTTTTTTCAGTCTGGCTTTTTTCTTTGGCAAGTATTTCACATTGTTTTTTGAATTGCAGGCAGGATTTCCGCAAGGCGTCGTTTTCTGTTTTCAACAGAGTCAGCTGGGACTGTGGATCCGCGTCATCGACGCTCAACGGCTGCACTTCTTCCGGCGTCTTTGCCGGTTCCTGAGCATGTGCAGGCAGTGCTTCCACTGCGCTTTCCCGGACCGGCGGCGGCTCCAGAATAATTTCGCTGCCCTCTTCCTCAATATCGAAGGAAGCCGCTTGCTGCAGCGCTGACGCGGGTACGCGTTGAATGCCGCCGGAGAGAATGACAGCGTTGATCTTGTTTTTCAGTAGCAGAAAAGCGGCCGCCTCGCTTATTCTGCCTTCATCACAGACGACAATGGCTTTTCTTTTGCGGTTCAGCGTTTTTACCTGCATGCGCAACGAGAAAAATGGCGTATTGATACTGTTTTCAAGGTGAGCTTTTTGAAAGGCGTCAGGAGAACGCACATCCAGCAGCATCGCTCCCATGTCGAGTTCCTGCGGCACTTCGCCATAGTCGATGAAGCGCATGACTGGCTCCTTGATCAGGGTAAGAAACTTGTCTTTATCAAGCCGCAGCATGGTCATGTCGGTGAGCGCGGTAATTGTGACATTTCTTGGCTGGCCGGAAAGCAGTGCGTCTTCGCCGAAGGTGTCATTACTGCCAAGTTCGGCAAGTTTGATTTGCCGGGCGTTGGCCGATGGTCTGCGGGTCAGCAGACATTTGCCTTTCCTGATCAGGTAATAGTAATCGCCGGCATCACCCTGTTGGACGATAATATCGCCTGTTTTATAGCGAATTTCCTTCAGTCCGATGAGTATTTGTTGTAAATTGGAGGCTGGCAGTTGCTGAAATATCGGCGATTTCAACAGTGTCGTCATCCAGTCATCGACAATTTCTTCAGGTTCATCAGTTACCATGTAACCACTTTCCTCTTCGTTATAAACGCTGGCGGGCGAATTGATGAGCTGCATAGCGATACGTAAAAATCGAATATCGCTTTGCGCGACGGCATTGATTTTTCTCCGTGGCTGGTGGGCAAGTGGAAAAAGTGCCGATTGGCTGTCTGGGGCAATGGTTTCGACTTCGAGTTCATTGGCCTGCAGGGAAATTTCGCCTTCGAGTAAATAAATAAATTCATTGGTCAAGTCGCCTTTCCTAAACAGAGTGTAGCCAGTGCTTTGCTGTTCGACAGTGATAACCGTACAAAGGGACTCAAAAACAGAGCTTGGCAAGGTCGCAAGGGGGATCAGTTTGCGAATCAACCGGCCCTCTTCGGAGTTGATGTCTACAGCCATCAAGTTCTCATTTTAACAGTTAAGATATGGGACTAATCCAACACAAGGATGCGCCGTCATAATCGATGCTCCCAAGCCATTGATTGTGAATAAAACAGGCAGTCACATTGGCTGTTTTATTGCTATAAACATCCCACGGAGGGGTGTTTATGGACTCTAGCTAAATAATAGAACATTCTCGATAGTTTTTTCACTTGCCCAGGATTGACCGGGCAAACATGCTATGGCTGTCATCATGCCGGCAAATGAAAATATCAATGTCGGAGTATCCGAAAGTATAATTTGAATTATTCAAAAAAAAGCCTGGGAATTCAAATTTATGATAAATACTGCTGCCGTGGATATGTCTGGATGGGCTTTGTGAAAGTAAAGTCAGCCCTGCTGGAAGGATATTATCCATTGCGATAAACTGTTCGCTACAGGTATTCAATTCAACAGGTACAAAGATGATTGAACTTTTCTCGGGGAACGGCTTTCGGGCAGTAATGTTTTGTCTTGCCGGGCTTATTTTGACGGGCTACGCCAGTTTTGGCAAAGGTGTGGCCGAGGCGGTCATGGAACAGACCGATACCGAAGACACCAGGGTATGCGAAATATTCGGTGAGCACTTCGAAGGTCTGGATGCCGCCCTGGGCAATCATCAAGAGCAGACCAAAGTGCTGATGGTGCATGGTGTGGGTGTGCACGAACCAGGTTATGCAACCGAGTTTCTGGAGAAACTGGCCGCACAACTGGATTTGACCGTCAGGTCGAAACGCTATAAAGACATTTCCCTGACCAGTTTCAGGGATCAGGATAAAAAACTTGGCAATCTAAGAGTTACCCGACTGCTGAATAAACAACGCAGCAAGGAATTGTTGCTCTATGAGCTGACCTGGTCGGAAATTACCGAGGACGAAAAGGCGTTGTTGAGTTTCGACAATTCCGGCGAATATTCATTCCGGCGTGCGGAAGTGAACAATATGCTGAAAAAGTTCACCAACGATACCGGTCCGGATCCGATCATCTATCTTGGCAAGAGCCGCGATGACATTCTGACGGCCTTTACCCAGTCCTTTTGCTGGATGATCCAGGGCGACTGGCAATCCTTGCCGGAACAGGGCAGACATGCCTGCAATATTTTTCAGGGCAAACCCGCTGAACAGATTGCCAAGGATAATTATGCTTTCATATCCCACAGCCTGGGCAGCCGCATCACCATCGATGGCATGCAGCGGATAGCGGAAATTCTGGGCAATCCGGAAAAGTATCTGTACATTGACGGTCAGACGCAGGACATCAGCAAACGGATGATCGCCGCACTGCGCAAAAAGCATCTGCCTATTTTCATGCTCTCCAATCAGCTGCCCATGCTGCAGCTGGGCCGGGAAATTCCGGAAACGGCCGGTCAGAAGGAGGCTTATTGTTTTTCCTCCAGTCCCCAATATGAAAAACGCATGGTCAGCAAAACCTCGATCATCGCATTCAGCGATCCCAATGACCTGTTGAGCTATGCAATTCCCCAGGGTTTCAGTGAAAAATACCTGGATTCCCGGTTGTGCATCGAAGTGACCAATATCAATATCAATATCGCCAAGGTCATCGATGCCTTTGGCCTGGGCAAGATTGCCAATCCGCTGGATGCGCATATCGGCTATGACACCGATGACCGGGTAGTGGCACTGATAGCCGGGGGAATAGGCAATTCGCATACCGCGCCAATCGTCCAGGAAAGATGCAAATGGATTGAATTGACTGAATAACGCCGTTTTGAGCCAGTTATCCCCGACAAAATGGCTGCGCCATGAAAATCCATTGCTGAG
>JAJRWJ010000068.1 GCA_024276805.1 Gammaproteobacteria bacterium | reverse complement strand
GTAGAAATAATCATCGATCTTTACCAGGCCAAACAGCAGAAATCCATGACCGGGTCACACCGCGTAAAACAACATCCCGAAAACTGGCAACAGGAACTCGCTGCGGGCTTCTCGGATATTGATTCACTTTGCCGCTATTTGCAAATTTCACCGGTCGATTTATCCATTTCCCGGGCGGCTGCAGCAATCTTTCCACTGCGTGTACCGCAGGGCTTTGCCGCCTGCATGGAAAAAGGCAATACCAAAGATCCACTGCTGCTGCAGGTACTGCCCGTGGAGCAGGAACAACAGTATTATCCTGGTTTCAGCGAGGACCCCGTGGGTGATCTGGGTTCGATTTCACAGGCCGGCGTATTGCACAAGTACCATGGCCGTGTACTGTTCATCGTCAGCGGCAGCTGCGCCATCAATTGCCGCTATTGCTTCAGACGGCATTTCCCCTATGCCGATATACAGTTGTCCCGGGAAAGGCAACTCGCAGCGGTGCAATACATCCAGGATAACCCGGACATCTCGGAAGTCATTCTCAGTGGCGGGGAGCCGCTGTTATGGAACGATGCCCGGTTGTCCGAACTATTCAGCCGCCTGACCGTTATCGAACATTTGCAGCGTATCAGAATCCACAGCCGGCTGCCCATCGTGCTGCCCAGCCGCATAACACCGGCCCTTCTCGATTGTCTGAGTCAGGTCCGGCAGCAAGTGGTCCTGGTCGCGCACTGCAATCACGGCAATGAAATCAGCCCGGCCGTTGCCCGGGCCAGCAGCGCCCTCAGAAAGTGCAACATCGCCTTGCTCAACCAGTCGGTGCTGCTGAAAAATGTCAACGATTGCCCCGACAAGCTTTGTCAACTGAGTGAAAAGTTGTTCAGCATCGGCATCCTGCCCTACTATGTACACCTGCTGGATAAAACCGCGGGAACCGGGCATTTTCAGGTCAGTGAAACCGATGCCCGGAAAATATTCCGGCAAGTACAGAACAGACTGCCCGGGTACCTGGTGCCAAAACTGGTCAGGGAACAGGCCGGCAGCCTGTCAAAAACTGTGCTTGCCATTTGAAACACCTTGTTTTCGCGACAGCATCAGCAATGGCATGACAGTGCATCCGCAGGCTTTTGGTGAATTTACGCTGCACTGTGGTTCATGATAATATTTGCTGTTCATCTATCGCCAATGACAAGTCATTCCACCAACATCCATGTCTATCCCTGAAAATACCCCTGCGCCCAATTTCATTCGCACGATCGTTACCCGCGACCTCGAAGCAAACAAGAACGACGGCCAGGTGGTAACCCGCTTCCCACCGGAACCGAATGGCTTTCTGCATATCGGCCACGCCAAGTCCATCTGCCTGAATTTTGGCATCGCCGAAGAATTCAATGGCCGCTGCAATCTCCGTTTCGACGACACCAACCCCGAAAAAGAGAGCGTCGAATTCATGCACGCCATCGAACAGGATGTACACTGGCTGGGTTTCCAGTGGCATAAAATCTGTCATGCCTCGGACTATTTCGAACAGCTCTATGACTATGCCGTGCAGCTGATCGAGGCCGGGAAAGCCTATGTCGACAGTCTCAGCGCCGAACAGATCCGGGAATATCGCGGCACCCTGACCGAACCCGGCAGACCCAGCCCGGATCGCGACCGGCCCATCGCTGAAAACCTGGCGCTGTTCGAGCAAATGCGCAACGGCGACTTTGCCGATGGCAGTTATGTGCTGCGCGCCAAAATCGATATGGCCTCGCCCAATATCAATATGCGCGACCCGACCCTGTACCGCATTCGCCGCACCCATCACCACCGGACCGGCGGCGACTGGTGCCTGTATCCCATGTACGATTATACGCACTGCATTTCCGATGCCATCGAAGGCATCACCCATTCGCTGTGCACGCTGGAATTCGAGGATCATCGGCCTCTTTACGACTGGGTACTGGAGGAACTGCAAACACCCTGCCATCCCCGGCAGATCGAATTCGCCAGGCTGTCCCTGGAATATACCGTGATGAGCAAACGCAAACTGCATCAACTGGTCACCGAAGGCCATGTGCACGACTGGGACGACCCGCGCATGCCTACCATCGCCGGTCTGCGCCGTGCCGGCTACACACCGGCTGCGATCCGGGATTTCTGCGAACGTATCGGCGTTACCAAAAAGGATGCCTGGATCAAGATGGCAGTCCTGGAAAGTTGCATCAGGGAGGACCTGAACGAGCATGCCCCGCGCGCCATGGCCGTACTCAGACCGCTGCGGGTGGTATTGGAAAACTACCCCGACGACCAGGTCGAACAGCTGCAGGCCGGCAATCATCCGCAACACCCGGAAATGGGCGCCCGCAGCATTGCCTTTTCCAGAGTGCTGCTGATCGAACGGGACGACTTCAGCGACGACCCGCCGCCCAAATACAAACGGCTTGTGGAAGGCGGCGAGGTCCGGCTGCGCAATGCCTATGTGATCAAATGCCAGCGGGTGATCCGGGATGCAGCGGGGCGCATAACGGAACTGCGCTGCAGCTACGATCCCGGGACATTGGGCAGGAAACCGGAAGGCCGAAAAGTCAAGGGCGTCATCCACTGGCTGTCGGAGCAACATGCCATTGCTGCGGAACTGCGCCTGTACGATCGCCTGTTCAATATCCCGAATCCCGAATCACTGCCGGATTTTCGCGATGCTTTGAACCCCGACTCCCTGGAAATACTGCCGGACGGCAGAGTCGAGGCCAGCCTGGCCGATGCCCCGCCGGGAAGCCGCTATCAATTCGAACGTACCGGTTACTTCTGCCTCGACCCGGACAGCAGCCGGGAGAAACTGGTTTTCAACCGCACTGTGACACTGCGCGACACCTGGGCGAAACGCTGACCACCCGGATCCGTACACTGCCGGACTGCAGAACAACCCACCTACAGGTAAACCATGATCGACGATTACCAACACATGCTACTGGCCATAGACTTCTCCGAGCAAAGCGAACGCATTGCCGCAAGGGCTAAGGAGCTGGCCGGTCTGTATCAGGCGAAGCTGAGCATCGTTCATGTTCTGGACGACATCGCCATGCCCGACACCGCCTACGATACCGTAATTCCTCTGGATCAGGATTCACACGACGCAGCGCTACAGGCGAAAAAAAACAAACTGACCGAGATG
>JAJRWJ010000067.1 GCA_024276805.1 Gammaproteobacteria bacterium | reverse complement strand
GAAAACCAACAGTACCGCCATCAGCAGTGAGCATGCAAAAATTTCTCCCGATGCACTGGCCAGACAGATTGCCCAACTGGGGGCGACGATCCGGCATCAGCACAAAAGCAGCGAGGAGACGCGTATCAAATTTCTCAATTCTGTGAGCACCCACAAATATCTCGCGGCGCAGTATATTCTGGACTGGCAGAAAAAGGTGGAACGGACCGGCAACCTCAACTACCCGGAAATAGCCAGAAAAAAACATTTCACCGGAACATTGAAGATGTCTGTCGGCATCAATCATGATGGCAGCATCTACAGTATTCGCATCAGCAAATCATCCGGCTACAGGTCTTTGGACGACGCTGCCAAAAGAATCGTCAGAATCAGCGCGCCATTCGCACCATTACCAAAGGAATTGCGCAAGGAACTGGATGTATTGGTGATCACCCGGGTCTGGCAGTTTTCCGATGAATCGGGGATGGTGGCCAAATAATAAAGTTTGCAGCTTATAGCATTACAACCGATACTATTGAATATGAACGGATCCAGCTATCTCAACAATCAATTTCTGATTGCCATGCCCAACCTGGGCGACCCAAATTTTTTTCATACCGTGACCTATATCTGTCAGCACAGTGAACAGGGCGCACTGGGCATCGTCATCAACCGGCCCGCGGAGATGCAGCTGGGTGAGGTCTTCAAACAAATGAACATCGAGCCCAGCCACGTCGAAAGCAATGACCTGCCTGTCTTTTCCGGCGGACCGGTACAGCCGGAGCGTGGTTTCGTCATTCATACGCCCGCTGATAGCTGGGATTCAACGCTGATTGTTTCCGAACAGATTGCCCTGACCACTTCACGGGACATTCTGGAAGCACTGGCCGCAGGCAGTGGTCCGGACAAGGTGCTTATTGCACTGGGCTATGCCGGTTGGGGAGAGGGGCAGCTGGAGAACGAAATCATGCAAAATGCCTGGCTCAATACCCCCTGCGACCTGCATATCTTGTTCGACCTGCCGGTCGATCAGCGCTGGAATGCAGCAGCCGGACAACTGGGTATCGATATCAACCTGATGACCTCCCCGGCAGGCCATGGCTAGATCCGATCCACTGCTGAAAGTTGTTTTGTCCGGGGACACCTATCTGGGCTTCGATTTCGGCAATAAAAAAATCGGTGTTGCGGTCGGGCAGTTGATCACCGGCACCACCAGTCCGCTGTGCACCATCCGCGCCAACAGGCAGCAGCCCGACTGGCGTATACTGGCGCGACTGCTGGAAGAATGGCGGCCGTCTGGTCTGGTGGTGGGTGTTTCCAGGCAGTCCGACGGTTCCGACAATCCGATCACGCCCAGAATGCTGAAATTCTGCCGGCAGCTGGAAGGACGTTATCGCCTGCCTGTGCATCAGATCGATGAAGCGCTGTCGACTTTCGAAGCAAAACAGCTGCTCCACGAAGATCTCGGCGTGAATGCCGCTAAACTATGGGAAGTGCAGGATCAACTCGCCGCCCAGCTGATTTTGCAGTCCTGGCTCAATCGAAAGACTACCGAACATGACCGATCATAACCTCGAAATACCTCTGTTGCTGGACAACCTGGAAGCGGCGCTGCGGCAAAAAATCCACGCGCGCCACCTGGATGAACCGATCATGATCGGCATTCATACCGGCGGAGTCTGGGTGGCCGAAGAGCTGCATCGGCGACTGCATATCCAGGAGCCATTGGGCAAGCTGGACATTTCTTTCTATCGCGATGATTTTTCCCAGGTCGGGGTCAATCCCAAGGTCAGACCCAGCCAGTTGCCCGTACATATCGAAGGTCGCAATATCCTGCTGATCGATGACGTGTTCTATACCGGGCGGACCATTCGCGCGGCGTTGAATGAAATTTTCGATTATGGCCGCCCCAGTCAGGTGCTGCTGGGGGTCTTGATCGAGCGCGACGGCAGGCAGATCCCTCTACGACCGGACTGCTGCGGCGCCATCATTTCCCTGCGCGCCGGACAAAGAATAAAGTTGACCGGTCCCGAGCCACTGGGCATCGTGCTGCGGGAAATTGCCGAACGGGCGGCGTAAGCCAGCCAGTCATTTTCTGTGACAACTGGCATGCTGATTTTGTCGCGAGGATAAAACCACACCGGTGCATGGCAAGTTTGATATGATGTTTTTACAAACTGGATACCTTCTCATGCGCCTATACTTTCGTTCTATTGTCCCGACTTGAATTGAAAAGCAGGCCAAACCAGCAACGCAGCAGTCTTGAACTGAAATGTTTAACACCCGTCATCTGCAATTGACCGAACAAGGCAAACTGCGTCATTTTCTAAGCATCGAGGGCCTGGACCGCAGCCTGCTGACCGAGATACTGGATACCGCGGAATCCTTTGCCGGCATGTCCGAGCAGCAGGTGAAAAAATACCCGTTGCTGCGCGGCAAAACCATTGTCAATCTGTTTTTCGAAAACAGCACCCGCACCCGCACCACCTTCGATCTTGCCGCCACCCGCCTCTCGGCAGACGTGCTCAACATCAACATCGCCACCTCGGCAACCGCCAAGGGGGAGAGCCTGCTGGACACCATTCGCAACCTGGAGGCGATGCAGGTGGACATGTTTATCGTCCGCCACGCCCTGAGCGGCGCGGCGCACTTCATCGCCCAGCACGTTTCCTCCGGCATCAGCGTGATCAATGCCGGTGACGGGCAGCATGCCCATCCCACGCAGGCCATGCTGGATATGTTCACGATCCGGCGCATCAAAAAACAATTCGCCGGCCTGCGGGTGGCCATTATTGGCGACATCCTGCATTCCCGGGTTGCCCGGTCGCAAATTCATGCCCTGAACACGCTGGGCGTCGAGGAAGTCCGGGTGATTGCTCCGAAAACGCTGCTGCCGGCGCATGCGGAAAGCCTGCGGGTGACGGTATCGCACGATATTCAGCAGGGGCTGCAGGACATCGATGTCATTATCATGCTGCGTCTGCAGAAAGAGCGCATGAGTGGCGCCCTGCTGCCCAGCGAGCGCGAATATTTCAAATGCTTTGGCCTCAGTGAAGAAAAGCTGCAAATCGCCAAGCCCGATGCCATCGTCATGCACCCCGGACCGATCAATCGCGGTGTGGAAATCGCCTCCAGCGTCGCCGACGGGCCGCAGTCGGTGATTCTGCAGCAGGTGAATTACGGAATCGCCGTGCGCATGGCGGTCATGTCCATGGCCATGCCAATCAGAGAAGACCGCCATGACTGACCTGGAAATCCGTCACGGGCGTATCATCGACCCCGCCAATGGCATTGACCACACCGGTTCCATTTTTATCCGCGCCGGGAAAATACTGGCTGTCGATAACAGGCCTGCCGGTTTTCAGAGCGG
>JAJRWJ010000485.1 GCA_024276805.1 Gammaproteobacteria bacterium | reverse complement strand
TCCTTTCGAACGGCATAAGTAATCTTGTGCAGCATCCATACCCAGAATGTCAGTCCGACCCGCATCGGGATGGCGACAAAAACACAAGTCAGAAAAAAACCGGCCCAGTCATCGAATTATGGGAAGAAATCATTGTCGTTGAGCACATGGTCATGTAAGTGTGGCAGGGAGGTTACCCACAAGCCATTGATTTTGAATAAATCAGCCCATGGATGGATACTTATAACTTTGACTGGTTATGGGCATAAATAATGCCGGCTTGACCGAAAACTGGCCCAGACCAGGTGAACATCATCCCGTTGTCGGCAAGAGTACCACTACGATCGGATCAGGATTTGCTGCTTTGTTCATACCGATGAGCGCTTTTGACCGAAGGGGAAAGCCACCTCAACCCGGCTACGGCAATCTCCTGACAGTTGCTCTCCTGTTCGATTCCCATACCCTTTGGGTTTTGCATGATTTCATCTGTGCTCGTCTTGCCGCTACCGGCAAAAAAGCACATCAGCCATCAAAAATCAAAAAAGGCTGGTATCATGCCTGATACCAGCCTTTCGAAGGTAGAATATCGTCCTTCCAGACGACGCTTTTAAATATAGCAGAGAAGCTGGTATTTTTACCTGCAAGCAGGGCAACATCTGAATTTTGTGAAGCAGTCCCGCTATACACCCACTTTTACCAATATTGACGCAGACTTCCCGGGCTTACCCAGCCTATTGCCGATAAGTCTGGATGCAAGGAAAACAGCCCCCCTTAAGCGCCTGTTTGCATTCCATGCCGTTCATTCATTATTCCCGTACCGGGCGTTTGTCCAGCTTGCGCTGCAGGGTACGCCGATGCATATGCAATGCCCGGGCGGCGGCGGATATATTGCCGTCGTGCTGCATCAGCACTTTCTGCAGATGCTCCCATTCCAGACGCTTCACGGATAACGGGTTTTCATTGACGGCGACTGACGAATCCCCTTCGTGCTTGTGCAATGCATTGACTATTTCATCGGCATTGGCCGGCTTGGTCAGGTAATGCACTGCGCCCAGCTTGATGGCTTCCACTGCGGTGGCGATACTGGCAAAACCGGTGAGCATGATGATCTGGGTGTTCTGGTCCAGGGAAATCAATTTTTCCACCAGCTCCAGCCCCGATTCATGACTGATGCGCAAATCGATGACTGCATATTCAGGCGCCATGTTTTCCGCCAGTGCTATGCCGCTGGCGACATCATTGGCTATGATTACTTCATAGCCTCTTTTTTCCAGGGCCTGAGCCAGTACCGAGCAATAGGTCTGGTCATCATCCACCAGCAGCAAGCGGGGTTTTTCCAGATCATTCATGATGGGTTTCGCTATCGGTTGGTAACAATGGCAGCGTCAATTCGACACAGGCGCCGCCGTCCTCCTTATTGAATATATTGATTTTACCCCCCAAGCGCTTGATCGTGGTAAAAGTCAGAAACAACCCCACTCCCAAACCCTGCTGCTTTGTCGAAACCGGGGTCTTGCCGACAATTTTGGCAATTCCGGGAGCGATGCCGCGACCATAATCACGTATTTTGATCATTACCTGCTGTTCGTCCCAACTGGCGTGAAAGTCTACACCTTTATTGGGCGGAGAAGCTTCGGCGGCATTGTTCAGGATATTGATCAGAGCAAGAGTCATGGAATGCTCCGCCAGGATCTGTGCCGGCGGGCCTTCTGCTGCAGCGACAAACAGGTTCAGTTTGATGCCTGGCTGCTGCGCCCGCCACTGATTGATGACCTCATCGAGATAAGCCACCAATGGCATGATCTGTCCGGATTCTGCGCGCAGCTTCCCGGCAGAACTTGACATCACCGAGAGTGCTTTTTTACAGCGATTGATCTGGTCTTCGATAATCTGCAATTTCTGATGCAGCTCCGGCAGCCGATGCTCCGGATAATCCATGCGCAACTCATGCGCCAGAATAGCGATCGTGCCCAGGGGCGTACTCATGTCGTGTGCGGCGCTCGCCGCCAATGTCCCAAGAGCAATGGCGCGTTCATCGCGCAACGCCAATTCCCGTGCTTCTGCAAGCTTGCGCTCTCTCTCCTTGAGGGTTTTCGACAATTCGACAACGAAATAGGCAACCAGCCCGGCGCTGAAGACAAACCCAAACCACATGCCAAACATATGTAAATTGAAATAATACATATCCGTCTGTAGCGGGACTTTTTGCGCGAACTCATGGGGATCGAAACTGGGTTCAATGGCCGGCAGAGGGATATGAAAACCGATCAGAAAGGTATACATGGAAGTCGTCAAAATCACCATGTACCAGGTATAGTCGTGCGGCAGAATGATCGCGGTCAGTATCAGTGGCAACAAAAATATCCAGATAATCGGATTGGTGGCGCCACCAGTCAGGTACAGCAACAGGGTAATGCCAATGACATCCAGAGACAATTGCGCAAAAATTTCCAATTCCGTGCGGGGACGTCGGAATTGAGGCGCAGCCAGGTGAAGGCATTGACTGCGCCAATCGCTATAATGGCCAGCCACAGGCCATCCAGGGGCAGGGAAATCCTCAGCACATATTCCGACATCAAAATCAGCAGTGATTCGGCCAGCAACAGCAGATTCCTGAGAATGAACAGCCATTTCAGGTTTTCCCTGGCTGAAATCTCTGATTTTGGCAACAGTTTCACGAGCATAATTGGTTGCGGCGATGTCAAGAAAGACTGGTTCATTCGGGTTATCGGAAGGGCATCCGTAAAAATTGCTGGCGTGCGCCACCGCCAAGCCATCCTGCATTATGCAAAAGCACCTGGCTGGATGGCAGCGAGCATCCAGTGGAAATCATTCAAATACTGCCTGAATACAAAAAAACGACTGTTTCAGCGGCAAGGTCTTTTCAACTTCACCTTGGCCTCATCCCATAGAGCATCCAGCTCTGGCAGTTTACAGTCGCGCATTTCCCGGCCGGAACTGCGCACTTTTTCTTCGATAAATTGAAAGCGGCGGGAAAATTTTTTATTGCTTTCTTTCAAGGCAATCTCCGGGTTGACATGCAAATGCCTGGCCAGGTTCACCGCGACCAGCAGCAAATCGCCTATTTCCTCCTGAATATGCGCCTGATCGCCCTCTTGCCAGGCATCTTTCACCTCTTCCAGCTCTTCATGCACCTTGGCAAAAACCGGCGCCACATCGGGCCAGTCGAAGCCGTGGCTGGCCGCACGATTCTGGATTTTTTCACATTGCAGCAGCGCCGGAAGATTCACCGCTATGCCGGACAGCGCACTGTCCCGCGCCTCACCCCGTGTTTTTGTTTTGCCTTGCCGCTCTTTTGCCTTCGCGTCTTCCCAGGCCTGTCTGCGCTCCTGGTCATTTTCGAACCGGGCGCCGTCGAATACATGGGGATGACGCCGGACCAGCTTCTCGCAGATTCCCTCCGCCACCTGTTCAAAATCGAACAGCCCCTGTTCTTCCGCAAGGCGCGCATGAAACACGACCTGCAGCAGCAAGTCGCCCAATTCATGACGCAAGTCCTCGAGATCGTTGCGCTCTATGGCGTCGGCAACTTCATAGGCTTCTTCGATGGTATAGGGAATCAGGCTGTAGAAATCCTGCTCCCTGTCCCAGGGACAGCCCTCTTCGGGATGCCGCAACTGCGCCATGATCCGCAGCAGTTTCGAGGTATTGGACAGCATCAGAAAGAAGATCCGAAATTTTCCCGGTAGCGGCTTTGGAACTGGTCCAGATTGAAAATATGATTCTGCGTGCCATTGTGCTCGATCTTGATCGCTCCCAGCAACGAGGCAATGCGTCCAGTAACCTCCCAGTCCAGTTCATTGAGCAAACCGTACAGCAGACCGGCCCGATAGGCATCGCCACAGCCCGTTGGATCGCGCAGTGCAGTGGCTTTGGCCACCGGTATATCCAGGCAACGGCCGTCGGTAAAGATCTTCGAACCTTTCCCACCCAGAGTAATGATCAGGGCATCGACCCGCTCCGCGATTTACTCCAAAGACAGGCCGGTGCGCTCCTGCATCAGCTCCGATTCGTAGTCATTGAGCGTCACCCAGCTGGCCATGTCCAGAAACTGCAGCAACTCCTCTCCATCGAACATCGGCATACCCTGCCCCGGATCGAAAATAAACGGAATACCCGCATCGACAAATTGCCGCGCATGCTGCTGCATGCCTTCCTTGCCATCGGGCGCGACGATACCGAACCTGATTTCCTGGTCATCCGGCACTACATTGCGATGGGAAAAGTTCATCGCTCCCGGATGAAATGCGGTAATCTGATTGTCGTCCTCATCGGTGGTGATGTATGCCTGCGCGGTATAACTGTCATCCAGTATCTGGATAAACTCACTGGACAGACTGCATTGGCACAACCACTGCATATAAGGTTCAAAATCATGCCCGACAGTGGCCATGATTATTGGCTCCTCGCCGAGCATCTTCAGATTATAGGCAATGTTGCCGGCACAACCGCCATATTCGCGGCGCAATACGGGTACCAAAAAAGAGACATTGAGAATATGAACCTTCTCCGGCAGGATGTGGTTCTTGAACTTGTCATGGAACACCATGATGGTATCGTAAGCCATAGACCCGCAAATAAGAGCACTCATGCAATTTTCCTCGTTTAAATCAAAATAATAAGCCATGTGACGGCAGCCCACGCCAGGGTGGTCGTGACTGCCGCCGAAGCGATGTCTTTGGCCCGCCCGGAAAGCTCATGCCGCTCCAGCCCGACCCTGTCCACCACCGCTTCCAGCGCAGAATTCAACAGTTCGACAATCAGCACCAGTACGATGCTGCCGATCAACAGCAGCCGTTCGACGCTGGATTCAGTCAACCAGATGGCCAATGGCGTGGTAATGACGAACAGCAACATCTCCTGACGAAAAGCCTCCTCGTGCCGCCACACAGCCTTGAAACCGGCCAGGGAAAACAGACAGGCATTGAAAAGGCGTTGCAGCCCTTTTACCTGTTGGTTGGCCATCAGACTTCCCCAGCCATCACGACGCCATTGCTGCAAGTTGCACACATCAGCGGGTCAAGCAGCGTCAGCAGCCCCGGGAACCATGACATATACCAGAATGAACAATCCATGTCACTGTTTTTTAAAATCTTTACCTGTCTGTCCAATTTTTTTCCCTTATCCTTTTGGTCAATAGATACAGTCTTTTAGTGGCCTTTTACGCAGTCTGTCCACAAAGTTATGCACAGCTTCTGTGGACAGCCAGCACTGCCTGTTTTGGCCTGCCGGCTCTGGCAGGTTGTGGCCGGAGAACGAAACCCGGCAAAACAGCCTCGCTGCAACCCTGAGCGTTGCGCTTCGCCACCGCCATACCCGACCAAGTATGCACCCCCGTATTGAGCACATTTGGAATGGCCGCGCTCAGCCGGATTTTTCCCGACAAAAGTCCGGCACTGTCTTGCTCATTGCTCGATCAGTTGTGCATAGGCCCCGGCATCCAACAGCTGATCCAGCTCACCCAACTGCTCCGCCTCGATACAGAAAAGCCAGGCGGAATAAGCATCTTCATTGATTTTCTCGGGTTGCTCCGCGAGGCTTTCATTGATTTCGACGACTTCTCCACTGACCGGGCTGAACAAATCGGAGGCTGTTTTCACCGATTCGACCACGGCACACTGTTCTCCCGCCTTGAGTTTTTGCCCCACTTCGGGCAGTTCGACAAAAACCAGATCACCCAGCTCCTCCTGGGCAAAATCGGTGATCCCTACCCGGACCAGATTGTCAGCCTCGAGACTTGCCCATTCGTGGGTTTTTGCGTATTTTAAATTTTCCGGCAGTTTACTCATCTGTTTTTTCCCTGGTTAAAGCACAATGACCAAAAACCTGTTCAAGACCTTTTCCGGCGCCGTCCCCTGCACTTGGGTGGTACCCGAAATCCTCGATTACCTTGAATTCCAGTTTCACCACGCCGGGCCCAGACATTCGCCTTCGCTTCACAACGATCTCGATCTGATTCCAGCAAATTCAATGTACAGCTGGGCTGTACCGGCAGTCCGTCCCTCCAGCACCTGACCGCTGAAATACACGATCAGAATGGAAAAACCACGCTTTCCAGACAGACCGTACAAAGAATGTTGGCCAAAAGGATAGTTTATGCCAAATGAGTGCTGATTCTAATGGAGACGATAAAAAACACAACCTTATTCTAAGTTTTTTGTAAAATTTCCCGATGAAAACCGGCTGCTGCGATTATTTTGCGCCGCAGCGATGAAAATTGCCGCTGTTTTTTTATTTTCCGTACAATACATGATTTTTGCTGCAGGTTCTTGTTCGTCTTCGATGGACACAAAGCCGAAACAAGGGTGTTTCCTTCAGAGTTGGCTGGATCAGCGAAAACACCTGCTTTTGCCCCATTATCATTGCATGCAGACCCGAGACCATGGTTGCAGAACCGGCTCCTGATGAGAAAATCTCCAATACCCGGCAGACATTTGCCCACGCACCGTACCGGGGGGTTACCGCGCTCATGACAGGATCCCGCCCCCTCCTGCTGCTTTTGCTGCTTGTCCTGCAGGGCATGAACTGCAGCGCCTCGGAAATGACTGCAACAGCGGAGCCGAATCCCTCCCCTGAGGCCGGTGGCGTCAATGCACAATCCCTGGTGACCATCGGGAAACAGGCCCGCAATCGGGCCGGCATCCGCACGCTGCTGCTGCAACCGGCAGACTATCTTCCGGAAACAAGCGCCTATGGTGAAGTGCTCGATATCCAGCCTCTGCTGGAACTGCGCAGTCGCTATTTCAGCGCCTTGTCGGAACAACGCATCGCGCAGGCAGCGCTGCAGCTCTCCGCGCAAAACCTGAAGCGGCTGCGTAGTCTCTTCCAGGCAAAAGCGGCTGCACAGAAAAATTATCTACAGCAGAAAATGCAATGGCAAACCGATCAGGCCCGCGTAGATGCCGCCAGCCATCAACTGGACAGCATCGAACAGACGCTGTTGCTGCATTGGGGCGAAACGCTGGCCAGTCATGTCATGGACCCAGACTCAAAGTTGTTCAGGGATCTGGCGGGACTGCGCCGCAGACTGCTCCTGATCACCCTGACGACAAATCAGACAGTCCCTGCAAACCTGTCCAGAATCAGTATTTCGCCAACAGGAAAACGCCGCCACGCGATGCCCGCCGACTATCTTGCGGCCTCGCCACGAAGCAATTCACTGCTCCAGGGAAACAGCTATTTCATTCTCTGCGACAATCCTGCGCTGCAGACCAATATGCATATCACCGCCTGGATAACATCGCCGGGCCCGCCATTGACCGGAGTCATCATCCCCGCATCGGCGCTGATCAGACATCTCGGGCAGACTTACGTGTATCTGCAACTCGGTGACGGAACCTTTGCCCGCCGCGCCATTCCCCGGCTTATGAATCTGGGCCGGGGCTACTTCATCCCCTCCGGCATCGGCGCCGGGGAGCAGTTGGTGATCGCCGGCGCCCAGCTGCTGCTGTCGGAGGAATTTCGCGGCCAGATTCCCGACGAAGACGATGATTGACGGCCTGCCATGTTAGCGGCGCTGATCCGCGTTTCCATCCGCTATTATGCGGCCGTACTGGTCCTGGCGATATTGTTGCTGGCCTATGGCGGCTACCGGCTGGGCAATGCCGGCCTGGCTATCTTTCCCGAATTCGCGCCGAAACAGGTGGTCATTCAGACCGAATCGCCTGGATATTCCGCGCAGCAGGTGGAAATTCTGATCAGCCAGCAGATCGAGGCGGCGATCAGCGGTCTGATCGGCCTGCAGACCGTGCGCTCCGAATCCATACAGGGACTCTCCATCGTCACGGCGGTTTTTGCCGATGACACGGATATTTATCGTAACCGTCAGTTGATCAGCGAACGTCTGGCCAACCTGGCTGGCCGCCTGCCCAAAGGGGTCAGCGCTCCGGTAGCGGTGCCCCTGTCCTCTTCCTCGGCGACGGTGCTGACACTGGGTCTGCGTTCCGACCGGATCAGCCTGATGCAGCTGCGCAGCCTGGTGGACTGGAGTATCGCCCCGCGCCTGCTGGCCGTGCCCGGGGTTGCCGATATCAATGT
>JAJRWJ010000484.1 GCA_024276805.1 Gammaproteobacteria bacterium | reverse complement strand
CGGCCGTTCGTGGTAATTCTTGAACCGGGCGGATCCCAATGGCTTGCCATCGAGCGTCACCGACACCTGCATGTCCGGATTGTGCTTTTCGTATTTGCGGCTGTAATCGATCAGCGCCTGCATGCAGAACAGGTTTTCCTGGGTGTTCCGCCAATGGCTGCGGCTGCCGCGCGCCTGCGTGATGCTTCTCAGTAATTGAGCGGGCATACCTTGCACAGGCTTTATGCCCTTTGCCGTCAATGCCGAGAGAATCGCGCAGTTGCTGCGCAGCGGCGTCGCCAGAATGCGGGTATAGCCGTCGTCCAGTTGTTCCTGAAAGGATAGCTTGCCTGCCGATTGTTGCGCCTGGTTGTAGATGCTGCGCTGCACTTGTCTGGCAATCCGCCCCGCGCCCTTGACCTGCAGTGCCGCCTGCAGATAATGTGCCTTGCCGAACAGGCTCATCAAGGGAACATGGCGCTGGTAGCGGCGCAGATCCGGCAACGTGACTTTGCCGTTTTGACTCAGCGCCACCAGGGCCACGGCCCTGACCGTGGCCGCCATGCCCTTGTCGTAAAAGCCAGGCAATACCGCCTTGCGCAGCAGTTTTTGCAGATAGCCATGCAGACGCCGTTCCACCTGTACCGGAATCCGGTAGCCGGCGTCGCGCAGCCAGTTGAACGCCAGCGCGGTATAGGCGCTCAGATAGGGGCTGACATAGCTTTCTTTGGGCAGGTAATAGGCCATGCCGCCATTGGCGGCCTGAAAATCCGCCGCCTGGTCCAGTATCTTCTGGGGTTGTTTTCCGCTGCCCGGCCAATTCAGATCTTCCGGCAGATGGTCACGGAGACTGTTGAACTGCGCCGCGCCGGCCGCCCTGCCCAAGCGCTGCTCCCAGCACTGATAGGGGTAGTCGCGCAGGTAGCGGAAGGCGCCGGAAAGATTGCCGAGCAGTGAGGTCGACAGCTGCACGCGGATGCTTCCACTGTCCGGATAGATGTCTGCCGGAATGGCCAGTTGCTGTTCCGCCCGCGCCCCTGTCAACGTTCCGTAGTCGGCGCTGCTGTATAGTGATCTGCGCCGGTATACCGGCAACCGGTGCTGCAGGGCATCGCCATCCTGGCGGTCGAAGGCTCTGGCGGTAAACAGGATTTCCCCCCGCTCAGCGCCACGCGGTATTTCCACAGCGGCGGTATCGATATCGAGGTAGAGCGTTTTCCGCTGGTAGGGTCCCAGGGTAATCCTTTGGCTGTTCTCCACGGCGTTGCGGAGATTGCCCCGGGCTCTGATCTGTACCGTCAGATTTCGCGTTTTGTCGGTCCGGTTCATGACACTGAAGCCCGCCTGAAAGACATCCCCCTGCAGCACCTGATTGGGCATCAAAGGCCGGATTTCCGTGGGCTGATTGACCTTGAAGGCATGTTCGCCCAGGCCCATGCGGTCGCCGGGAGTGACCGCCATGGCCAGAATCCGCCAGCCGGTGAGATTGTCCGGCAGGGTGAACTCGATCTCGGCACGCCCCCGGGCATCGGTCGGCAGGGACGGCTGCCAGTAGCTGACATATTTGAACAGCGAGCGCATGGCCAGTGCGCCGCCGCCATCGCCGCCGCTGTTGGCGCCTTTCCTGGCGAATTGTTGCTGGCCGATGAGCCGGGTCAGCAGGCTGAAATTCCTGACGTCCAGGCCGTCGAGATGGTAAAAACCCCGGTAGGGGTCGAACTTGCGTATACCGCCGGCCAGCAGGTCCAGTACTGCCTCATCGAGCACCACGACGGCCAGCTCGATCGGCTCATCCGCTCCCGGATTTTTCAGTTGCGCCTGCAGCGTCGCCCTGACCCGCTGGCCGGGCTTGTACACGCCGGCATCGGTGCTGATCTGTACTGCGATACTCTTCCAGGGGTCATCCACCGGCACCTTGGCATAGCCGATCCTGAAAGTTGGCTTGCCCAGATCCAGCTGCCCCATTTCCGCCGGCGGCGGGGCCGCCCGGGGCGACATGACCAGCACCGACAGGTAGAAGCCCGGCAGCAGCTTCTCATCTATCGGAAATTCGATTACCGGGGTACTGCCCTGCAATTTCACAGACCATTGCTTCAGCACCCCATAGCGTTCCAGCGTGACCAGCGCGCTGGCTCCGGGATAGGGGTTTTTCACCAGGTAGCGGGCGGTGTCGCCAATGTGCCAGGCGGTTTTTTCCGGTACCAGCTGCAGGCTGTAATCATTGGGCTGCTGCCAGAGCACCTGGCCCTTGCCCGCCACCCAGAGCTGAATGCTGCTGCCGTGGAGTTTGCCACGGCTGTCGCTGATCCTGGCACTGACCCGGTAGGTACCGGGCTGATCCGGGACAAAGCGGCAGTCGCGCGCCGCGTCGCCGGACCTTCCCCGGCAATCCGCGACAGGCACCCAGCGGCTGTGAAACTGCGTGATGTAGGCATTGCCCGCACCCTTCACCCTGGCCGAGACCGTCTCCCTGCGTTCGATGCTCAAAGCCACCGGATACCCTTCAGTCGGCCTGCCCTGCGCATCCACGACCAGATACTGCACCACAGCCGGCTGACCCTGCTGAAAAAGCCAGCGTGTACTCTTCAGCCCCACCAGACGGTCGACGGCCAGATAATCGGCGCTGGCCCGGGCGGCGATGGTTTTGCCCCGATCATCCATGATGCTGCTCTCGACGGACAACCGTCCATAGACGATGTCCTGCTCCGGCAATTTGAACAGCAACTGTTGTTCACCGCGGGCATTCAACGGCGACGTTTTCTGCAGCAGCATGCGTTCCCTGCCCTGCTGCCCGCCAGTAAAGACGAAACCCTGCGCCAGGGGGTGCCTGGAGTGAAAGTCACGGGCCTGGAGCTGAATGGTCACCCTGGCCTGGGCATCGGTATAGGCGCCGCCGGAATGCAGTCTGGCCAGCGTCAGCACCTGCAGTTCGTCACCGGCATGGAACAGGTCGCCATTCAGCTGGTTGCTCACCTTGAAGGCCGCCGGGGTGAAATCGCTGACCAGCACACGCATCGGCTGCCACTGGTAGTCGGTGAATTTGGCCTTCAGGCGGAACCGGTACCAGCCGCTCAAGGCAGTCCTGGGAATGCGGTATTCCCCGCTGTAGCTGCCAAACCGGGACAGTGTGATATCCTCCACCGTGGCGACGCTCTTCCCGGCCGGGTCGATGATTTCCAGAGCATAGCCGTCCTGCGGCGCCGGCACAAAATTCCGGTTGTCCTGATTGCGCACATACAGCTTGTACTGCATGGTCTGCCCTGCCCGATAGACACCCTGGGCAGTCATCCCCCAACTGTGAATATGGCCATATTTTTTCTGCAGCCGGGAATAGACTGAATAGCCGGATACACGATAGGCATTGATCCGGTATTGCCGGATCAGCGGCAGGATCGCCATCTGGCCATGTTTCTCGACACGCACCAGCAGGCGGGGACAAGAATCATCATGACAACGCCAGGAGAAGGTTT
>JAJRWJ010000066.1 GCA_024276805.1 Gammaproteobacteria bacterium | reverse complement strand
GTGCTATTGTTACAGCGATTTATATGCGCTCGCCCTGACGGGCTGATCAAATCGATACATGGTGGCGGCGCTTTTCGGGTAGAATATAAAGTTCAATCAATAATTCCTATTCCACATATCAATGGCTATGAATAACTGTTCGGGCTGCTTTGATTAGTTCTACGTTGTCAGATTCTCCGCAAACTCGCCATGCCCGCCGGGAAGCGGGCATCCAGCGCCATGGACGGCATGTTTAAACCTATCCCTGGAGCCTGGATTCCGGCACTCCATGCCGGAATGACGATCTTTGAAAAAAGGGATGATGTAATCTGACAAAGTAGAATCAGTTAGCGTCCATAAACATCCATCCATGGCGTGTTTATAGAAAGAAAACAGCTAATCACATTGGCTTTTCTTGATAATCAATGACTTGCCAGACAATAAAATTTTCGTCGATGGGCAGTATGCCCGAGAATCAACTATGAATCTTGAAAAAGTTATCTTTGGTTTCTTTATTATTTTTGCATTGACCCTGAATTTCGGTTTCGTTGTTGGTGAGATGGGCAATCCATTGCATCATAATGTTTACGAGCTGCTGGGGGTGATTATCGTCAATTTTATCGCCACCGGGTTGAAGCTGGGGGATCGCTCCCAGATCGGCGCGATATTGCTGGCGACCAGTCTGGTTGCCGACCTGCAGTTGATTGCCGCAGCCACTTATTGGACCGTGGCGGTGCATATTGCCGAGACAGGCTTGACCTCCGATGTCATGGTGAGTATCGTTTCTCTGGCCGCCGGTGCGCTCCTGGCGAACGTCATTTCCGTGGTCATCCTGGTCACTGAAACCCTGATGTCCAGGTTGTAGTACAGCCCCTTTCCCAGTTTCCATGCCAGCCACCACCGAATCCAATTTAAGCAGGGTCACCTTCATCGTACTGCGTGAAATGCGCCGTCCGATCATTACCTTGATAGTTGTCTACACCTTTTCCGTGCTGGGTATGGTGCTTATTCCCGGGCCGAAAATCAATGGTGAAACGCAGTACATGAGTATTTTTCATGCGTTTTATTTCATGACCTATACGGCGACGACCACCGGCTTTGGCGAGATACCCTTCACGTTCAGCAATGCGCAGCGATTTTGGGCGATTATCTGTCTTTATGTCAGCGTGATCACCTGGTTTTATGCCATCGGCAGTATCGTGCAACTGTTGCAGAATCCGTTTTTTGTCAGAGCGCTGGCGGAATGGCGTTTTTCCCGCAGTGTCGATCGTATACGGGTGCCTTTTTATATTATCTGCGGCTTTGGCGACACAGGCAGCGTTTTGACCAGAGGGCTCAGTGATTCGGGCATGGCGGCGGTCATCATCGATTCCGATGAGGAGCGGATCAAGGCCCTGCAATTACGCAATTACAATATGCATGTTCCCGGGTTGTGCGCCGATGCCAGTATTCCCAGACATCTGCTGGAAGCCGGGCTGCAAAGCGACAATTGCCGGGTGGTCGTGGCAATCACCAATAATGAAGAGGTCAACTTGAAGATTTCCGCCCTGGCCCGGCTGCTGAATCCTGATGTTGGCATCATTACCATGTCCAAAGTGGAGGTTTTCGAGGAAACCCTGGCTACATTGGGTGGCGAAGTACATATCGTCGATCCCTTTAAAACCTTTGCCAAAGTCCTTGCCGCATCCATGCGGCGTCCAGGTTTTTATACCCTGAACAAATGGCTGGTGGGTGAACGGGGAACTACGCTGGACCACTTTGTGCACCTGCCCAAAGGACGTTGGCTGATTTGTGGTTATGGGCGGATGGGTCACGAAGTGAATTATGTGCTGGCTGAAAACAATATCAAAACAGCGGTGATCGACCCACATGTAAATACCGGTGAAAAACATGTAGACCGCTATATCGTCGGCCGTTCCACGGCGAAAACGCTGACCGATGCCGGGATCAAGGAGGCGGTTGGAATTCTGGCCGGCACCGACGACGATGGCCACAACCTGGGTATTTTGCTCAATGCCCGGACACTGAATCCCAAACTGTTCAGCATCGTGCGGCAGAATCGCCATATCAATGAAGTGGCTTTCAATTCGGCGCAGTTCGACATGATCATGCAGCCTTCCCTGGTGACCGCAAGGCGTATACTGTTCTTGCTGATTGCCCCGTTGCTCAAGCCTTTTTTCAAGTATTTGCTGGAAAACAAGCCGGGCCGTGCCGACAAGATGGATCGGGTCATCGACAGTTTGCGGGAAAAAGTCGGCAGCAACAAACCGAACCTGGTGACGATCGTCTTCGATGAAGAAAACAGCAAGGCGGTGATGCAATGGCTGCAGGAAGGCAAACAGGTACTGTTGGGGGATCTGCTGAAACACCCGGATGACCGGGAGCGCATGCTGGATCTGGTGGTATTCGTGATCAAATCCGGTGAGCAGATTCACATTCTGCCCGACGCGGATTATGCAATCAAGGGCGGAGACCAGTTGCTCTATTGCGGGTCATCGCTGGCCAAGCGCCTGTTCAATGCGACCATCAACAATGAATACAAATTATATTACGTCCAGACTGGC
>JAJRWJ010000483.1 GCA_024276805.1 Gammaproteobacteria bacterium | reverse complement strand
GCCGCCCCGGCCTCCGTGCTGATCGTCATCGACCAGGAAATCAAATAGCGGTAATTTGTTGGGGTTCGCTTGCTCACCCCATATATGGACTCCTCGTTTATTGCAAGCCAAGTTTTCAATTTTTTGATGCACTAACAGGGATCAAGATTGCAGCCATATATTCGGTCTCTAAAGGGGAAAAGGGGTCAGGGAAAAGGGGTCAAGTCTCACATAACCACATAAAATGAACTATACTGACTTACTATGACAAGACCTCTGAGAATAGAATTTGCAGGTGCGCTGTATCATATTACTTCGAGAGGTGATAGGCGCGAGGATATTTATCTGGATGATAGCGACAGAGAAGCATGGCTAGAAGTCGTCAATGAAGTTTGCAATCGATTCAATTGGATAGTCCATGCCTATTGCCAAATGACCAATCATTATCATCTTCTGGTCGAAACTATCAATGGAAACCTGTCAAAAGGGATGCGGCAATTGAATGGTGTCTATACACAGCGCTTTAATCGTCGCCATCATATGGTTGGACACCTTTTTCAGGGCCGTTACAAAGCGATTTTGGTACAAAAGGAAAGCTATTTATTGGAATTGGCGCGCTATGTTGTATTGAATCCGGTACGGGCAGGGATGGCTAATCAAGCCGAACAATGGCGATGGAGCAGCTATCTTTCCACGATTGGTGTGTCGGATATGCCCGGCTGGCTGGATGTAGATTGGTTGCTGAGCCAATTTGGGAGACAGCGGCAAGACGCCATTGATTCCTATCGTCGGTTTGTGATGGAAGGGGTGGGGTTACCTGGTCCGTTGGCTCAGACCCGGCATCAATTATTGCTTGGTGACGATAGCTTTGTAGTACGATACCGGCAGCATAATAAGAATGTGGAACTCCGTGAAGTTTCAAAAGCCCACCGGCAATCTGTGTCAATACCATTGAATGAATATCAGCGCCGCTATCAAAACAGAAATGTAGCGATGGCTCAAGCTTATCTGTCAGGTGCTTACACAATGCTGGAAATCGGTAAACATTTTGGCGTCCATTATATGACTGTGAGTCGGGCTGTGCGGCAATTTGAACAAGAAAAGAAGAATAATGCTGGAAAGTGAGAACTGACCCCCCTCTCTCCCAGGGCAAAGGCTGGACTTTCAGCAACTGGCTGACTATCATGCCAGTCACACCGTTCGCTATCCGCTCACCATGCTTTTAGCCACCGGTTACGCAAAGCGTTACTCGTATAATAGAAGAATCTTTGCTTTGTTAACTATTAAAAGGAGAATAATTGTTATGAAAAATATAATCGGTGCTGTTATTGGTCTTGGCATTATTGCCGCATTGTTATTTGTCGGATGGCAAATGTACAGGGGCAATGCCGGTTCAGAAACAACTGTAATTGAACAGATAAAAAAAGTAGCCAAACTCCAGACAATAGAAGTAAAGGCTGCAACGTCATTGGAAAAATCAAAGAAGGATTGGGCGGGTGCGGTCAAACATACCGTATATTTTGCGGAAGGAACGGTAACAGCCAGTATTAATTTGGAAAAAATGGGAATTGAATTGGATAAGGAAAAAAACCTGGTCACCATCAAGCTTCCGACTCAAGTAGATGTTTCGAATGCATCTCACGACAACTTCAAAATTGTCTGTACGCACGGCACATTAACAGCGCCCAACTTCACTGATGCAGAAAGATCCAATCACATCAATGAGGCATTTTCAATCATTAAACAAAGAGTAGAAAAATTGGGCATCGAAAAAATGGCACTGAGGCAGGCTAGAGAATATTTGACAACGTTCATTAATGCGTTGGGCCGTGATGTGCAATTCGTATAACGAACAAGATTAGATGGTGTTTCGCGCGCAGCACGAATCCACCATCTGAATCGTTTGTTGGGCGGGTCCGGTACCAAGTTAAGGCGTAAACGATGGCATGAAAACAGCTTTTTTGTGGAGTACCCGATTGAATGTCGCTGGCGACTATACGATGCCACTTATTCGACAGTCAGCCGGACGATAAAACGACAGGAAGAACCGTTCTTACTAGCCAATCCATCCGTCGGACGTATGTTTTCAGGCAAGACTTTCCGTCGACAGCACAATACGGTTATCTTGCAAAAAAACCGTTCCAGACTCAACGTTCAACGGCTTACTGAAATAATAGCCTTGGCCAAAATGACAGCAAAGGCTGCGCAGAAACTCCACTTGCTCCAGGGTTTCCATCCCTTCCGCCACCACTTCGAGGTTGAGTTGTTGCGCCATCACGGTTATCGCCGCGACGATGGCCTTGTCATCAGGATCGGAGGCGATATCGTTGACGAAAGATCTGTCGATTTTGAGAGTATCAATGGGAAAACGCTTGAGATAACTGAGCGACGAATAGCCCGTACCAAAATCATCTACCGAAATACGTATCCCTTTATTTTTCAATTGCTCCAGAATGTTCAGCGTCGTATCGAGATGCTGCATCAGAATTGTTTCGGTAATTTCCAGTTCCAGCAACTCTGGTGGCAAACCGCTCTCTTCGAGAGACTTATTGACAGTGTCCAACAAATCATCGGGATCCAGTTGGAACTGACACGAGGACAAGTTGACGGCAATGCGCACAGGATAACCGCTTTGCCGCCACTGCTGCGCCTGAGAGCAAGCCATTCGCAAAACCCATGCGCCAATCGGCACGATCAGGCCGCTTTCCTCGGCTACAGGAATGAAATCGCAAGGCGGTACCGAGCCGAGTTCCAAATTATTCCAGCGCAACAAGGCCTCCATACCGACCACTTGTCCGCTTTCAAGTGCAATTTGCGGCTGATAATGCAGCTCCAGTTCGTTACATTCGAGCGCCCGGCGCAGATGCTTTTCCAGCCGGATATAAGCTTTGGCCGCTCTGTTCATTTCCGTGGTATAAAATTGGTAATTATTTTTTCCCAGCTTTTTGGCGTGATACATGGCCGAATCGGCAGTGGCCAGCAATTCATCCTGATTATGTGCATTGTCAGGATAAATGCTGATACCGATACTGGCGCTGACAGAAATTTCGTTTTGTTCAATTTGCAAGGGCGTCGCCAATGCCTTGAGTATTTTATCTGCAACAGAGGCAATTTCATGGCTATGCACGATATTTGACAACATAACGATGAATTCATCCCCTCCCAGACGCGCGGCGGTATCAGATTCGCGTATGCAATGTGCTAAGCGATCGGCGACGTTTTAAGCAAAATATCGCCAACCGTGTGTCCTAGGCTATCGTTAACCAATTTAAAATTATCCAGGTCAAGGAACAGAATAGAGACTTTGCTTTGATTGCGTTTGGCATGCGCCAATGCCTGCAGAATCCGGTCATTCAGCAGGGTTCGATTCGGCAGATTGGTCAAAGCGTCGAAGTGCGCCATATAATCCAGGCGTTGCCTGGCGTATTTAATCTCTTCCATTTCCCGGGCATTGTCAAGCACCAGCGACAGCGAATGGGCGAAGCTCAGCGCTATATCTTCATCGATTTTGCTGAAGGATTCGCCGTTTTCTTTTTCGCTCAAATATATTCGGCCATAGACGTGGCCTAGATGCGAAATGGGTACTGCCAGCAACGACTTCATGGCCGGATGATGCTCCGGAAATCCGGCGCTGCGCGGATCTTTGGCCATATCATCGAGCCTGAGCGAAACATTTTCCTTGATAACCACGCCTAATAGTCCTCGCCCTTCAGGCTGGCGATCGATTTTCCGCACCAGTTCCGGACCAATGCCGGTATGGATGAAATGTTTCAAACCACCAGTGCTGTCGAATATGCCTATCGCCCCATAACGGGCTTCTATCAATTTAGCCAACGCATCGATACCCGCTTGCAGCAGATCGGATTCCAGCGAGGTATAAGCCAGAACTCCAAGCAAGCTGCGCGAGGCTTCGTGCAGACGGGATAGTTTTCCCGCCCAGGCCATCGTTTTTTCGTGTTCGCTATTGAGCAGCTTTTGCAAATGCCTGGATTCCTGCAACAGGGTACGTTCACGCGCCAGCAGCGCTTCCAGAATGCTCTGCCGCGTGACGGCGCCGACAAATTTATGATCGTCCAAAACCGCCAAGGCATCGAGTTGATTTTCCTCCATCATGGCAAGCGCTCGACGCACGCCTGTCTGTGGAGTCACCGACAACAGCGGGCGATGTTCGGACAAATCAGCAAATATCCAGTGCGGATGTTGAATGATGTCATGCTCGGCCACCAGTCCACAGAAATCACCATGTTCAATGGACTCCCGAAAGACCGCAAATACAGCATTCGGTGCTACGTGTTCGGGCCGCTCTTCCTCCATAACCCGAATGACATGAGGCCACAAACTGGCTGCTACAGTCAGTCGCTTCATCTCAGATGCCTGTTGATAGAGAGACTTCAATGTCCAGTTCGACTTGCACTATTTCATCCTCACCCATCAACGGCTTGATCTGATTCAGCACAAAATCAATCAGCTTCTCCCTTGATACACGTTTTAACATAGGCTGACGCACCAGAATGTCACTGATCACATCGTCTTCCAGCTCGATATGCTCGAAAGGCGTTTTGATGAGCAGGTCCAACGCCCGTCGCATCGCGATACAGCCGATCGGGGCGTTCTTGCCCAAAACCAGCATGTCTTTCAAAGGGGGAATGGCGTATTCGGTAATGCGGGAGTTGATGTAAATTTTGTTTTCGGATATTCTCATCATTCAAGGTTGATTTTTGTTCAATTTTCTTCAGTTTGTGTGTCCGGTTGTAAACACCAATCCAAAACCGCAGTTATTTT
>JAJRWJ010000482.1 GCA_024276805.1 Gammaproteobacteria bacterium | reverse complement strand
TGCAAATGTGGCAAATTGCCGCGCGACAATTTGTCGCCACAGTTGGCAGGGTATTTGCTTCATTTGATCTTTGGGCAATGCAAAACAGCCCTGCAAGCAGCGCTTCAGCCCCCTGGTAAAGACTTTTTTACGGCATATGCCACAACCATTGCGGCAAATACCGCTAACTTCAGTTGACCGGACAGTAGCAATGCCCCAGCAGCGCATGTAGATGGAATAATAACATCAACCCTTCCGGCATTTGCTGCCTTTGTCTGGAAAGTACAGCCACTGAAACACACCGCATTCCGATCGACCTGAACATTCAAAACAATCACGATAAAAACAGCGCGTCCTGACGATGCTGAAAAGACGCCACTGTGCCATTTGCCATATCCGAACTGGTCATATGCAACAATAATCACCTAATTCCTGCATGCGTTACCTTGGAATTTATACTCGGTTAATATTTTTTTCATAAGCTGTGTGCTAAGGTATGAATTCACTTCCCGGCATGGCGCGAATCTTGTATCTACTTTCATTCCCTACCGGTATAACTATGTCTATGCAGACAATGGAGAAAGACATGAAGCGAAACTACATTACGGACGCATTTACCCCTGCCACTTCCTACGACCTGATCAGCCGCACGGTCTACCATGAAGCTGGTCACGCTGCAGCAATCTACCTGTACAACAAACAGAAGCACTTCCCGCCAATACATTTTCGCATCGAGATCGAAGACCTGTCGGAACTGGACATGCCCCCAGAGCGCGCCTGCAAGTTCAAGCTATGGAATTGCGTGGCAAAAGTTGAGGGGGGACGTCTGACTCATCTGCTGCCACCCCCTCAGTCTGAGAATGAAGAACAAAGGAATGCCTACCTGGCGGCCATCAAGGCGGATATCGTCAACCTGCTGGTTGGCCCACTGGCTGAAGCAAAATATGTCGCACTTTGCGATGATGAAAATTTCAGTCCTTTACTGGTCACGACCGATGCGCTGAAATTTTATGGCGGAGCATCGGATATGGAGAAAGTCACCGAATACCTGGAATGCTTTTTTGACAGCCACATTCACAATCTGGTCCTCACGGAGCTGTTCAATGCCGCCTTTGCATTCATCAGCGACCGGTCTAACTGGCAAGCGATCGAATCGCTGGCGGATTATATCCTGCTCAACAACAAACAAACGGTCCACTGCGAAGAAGCGATCCAGGTGATAGAAGCTGGCCGCCCCTGATATTCACCAGCCCAGCATAGACCCTTCAGCCTTTGTCGGGAACGGAACAGAGCCATCGGAAAACCATCATGCAGCGCGGCGGGCTCCACATCGCCGCTCGACCTGCGGTCGTTCATGGAAGTGGCAAACGACTACAACGGCGCATCACCACCCAGGGCAGGACGAATATTGCGCATCCGGGCTTTTGCCGGATGCACTATTTTTGTCCAGCCAGCCATAAGCCACTCTGCCAGGATTCAGTTGTCCGTTTGACAGCGGCGCAGAGCCGCGATCATTTCCCGTATTGCCCGCTCCTGCTCGACAATGCTTTGCAACAACTGGAATTGGGCCCTGGCCCGCTGCAGGTTTTGCCGAGGCCTGGTCACCTTGAAATACCGGTTACCCTGCAGGTAATCGGTGAAAAACCTCAGCCCCAGTTCGAACGGTATCAGCCGTATTGCCGGAAACAGAAACCGATAATCCTGACCGGTAAAAAAGCTGTCCACCTCACTCAGATAGCTTTTCAGCATGGCCCGGCACAGCGACAGATCAAAAACCACCGGCGCCCCCCGCTGACAGCAGGAACGCAGGCAGTCGCCGATGTCATAATGGAGCAGTCCGGGTTTGACGGTATCCAGATCGATCAGACTGATGGCTTTGCCGCAGTCCTTGGCGAACAGAAAATTATCCAGCTTGGGGTCGCCATGGATCACCCGAAGCGGCAGCATCCCCTGCTCCCTGGCGTCTTCCAGAACGGCCGCGTCAACGCCGTTGTCAGCGATGCTTTCGACACAGAAAACCACATCCCCGGATCGCAGATCGAGGTCAGTCTGCTCCAGCACCCGCCGATAATGCTCGAGATATTCCGGAGTGCAATGAAACCCCGGCAGGGTGTCCTGTAGCGAGGCTGAATCGAGACTGCTGAACAGGCGGTGGAAGCGCCCCAGGGCAAAGCCCACTTGTTCGGCGACGGCAATATCCGGCGGGCCCTGCAACGTGCATGAATTGTCGATGAAGGTCAGCGCCCGCCAGAAATCGCCATTGCCATCCTGAAAGTACAGAGCATTGCCGGCAGTAATGATTGCCGGGATTTGCAGATCCACAGCAGGGATCGCCCCGGCGCCGATGTGCGCCTGAAGAATGGCCAGGTTTTCCATGATTTGCTGCGGCCGGGCGAACACCTTGCGATTGATGCGCTGCAATATAAACCGCGGCAGCGCATGATCATCCGTTTCCACCTGAAAAGTGTCATTGATCAGGCCGCCGCCCAACCGGTCGACGGAGACGACGCTACCCCGGACGAGAAATCTTTTGGCGATGACGGTTACGGTCTGATACGCCATGTCAAGACCGGAACTCCGCAGCTATATCCATGGCCAAATCCATGGCCAATGCATTCCCGCCGTTCATCTGAGGTCATTGCCATCCAGCTGCGCCATCAATTGACGCAAGGCCTGGCCACGATGGCTGATGGCGTTTTTCTCCTCCGCCGACAACTCCGCCGAGGCACAGCCCCGGTCCGGCACCCAGAACACCGGGTCATAGCCAAAGCCATTGCTACCGGCTGGCTGTCGGAGTATGCTGCCCTCCCAGGCGCCCTGGGCAATGACCGGCATCGGATCCCGGGCATGGCGCATAAACACGATCACACAAACGAAGCGGGCGTTGCGCTGCCGGTCCGGCACATCGGCCATTTCCCGGAGCAGTTTCTGCAGGTTGTCCCGGTCGCTGGCGCCAGCACCGGCATAGCGTGCGGAAATCACTCCCGGCGCGCCATGCAAGGCATCGACAACCAGCCCGGAATCATCGGCAATCGCCGGCAAACGGCAATGCCGAGCGGCATTTCTGGCCTTGATGATGGCGTTTTCCACAAAAGTAACGCCCGTTTCCGCCACATCCGGCACGTTGTACCGCTTCTGCGGCACGATCGGATGACCGGCCAGTATCGCCTGAAATTCCCTGATTTTCCCTGGATTTCCGCTGGCCAGTACAATTTTATCCAGTGTCGCAAGAATCGTCATCGTTGCCTGCAAACTAAAAATCAGTTCTTGCCAGCGGCCAATGCCTGCTGTTGTTTTTCCAGCAGATGCCCGATCCCGTGATCGGCCAGTTCCAGCATCGCATCCAGCTCGTTTCTTCTGAAGGCATGTCCTTCCGCCGTCCCCTGTATCTCGACAAAGGCACGGGCATCATTCATGACCACATTCATGTCGGTTTCCGCGGAACTGTCTTCCAGATAATCCAGATCGAGAATGGGCTCACCACGATAGATGCCAACGGAAACCGATGCGATCTGGCCATGCAGCGGATTCTTTTTGATGTTTGTTTGCCGCATCAGTTTGTCGATGGCCAGCGCCATGGCCACGAAACCACCGGTTATCGAGGCAGTGCGGGTGCCGCCATCGGCCTGCAGTACGTCACAATCGATGGTGATGGTACGTTCCCCCAGAGCCTGCATGTCAACCGCGGCTCGCAGCGAGCGACCGATCAGGCGCTGTATTTCCAGAGTACGG
>JAJRWJ010000481.1 GCA_024276805.1 Gammaproteobacteria bacterium | reverse complement strand
TTTTCCACGCTGGGCTGGCCTGAGCAGACCCCGGAACTGGAAAAATTTTACCCCACCAGCGTGCTGGTGACCGGCTTCGACATCATCTTCTTCTGGGTCGCGCGAATGATCATGATGGGGCTCAAGTTCATGGATGACGTGCCTTTCCGGGAAATCTACGTGCATGGTCTGGTACGCGACAGCGAGGGCCAGAAGATGTCCAAGTCCAAGGGCAATATCCTGGACCCCATCGATGTCATCGACGGCATCGACCTGGAAAGCCTGGTGAAGAAACGCACTGCTGGAATGATGCAGCCGCAGCTCGCGGAGCGCATCGAGAGACTGACCAGAAAAAACTTTCCCGATGGCATCCCGGCCTATGGCACCGATGCGCTGCGTTTCAATTTCGCGGCCATGGCCACCACCGGTCGGGATATTCGTCTGGACAGTGGCCGCATCGAGGGTTACCGGAATTATTGCAACAAACTCTGGAATGCGGCGCGCTATGTATTGATGAACACCGAAGGTCAGGACAACGGCCTCGGCACCGGCCCCTGCCGTTTCAGCCAGGCGGACCGCTGGATCGATGCCCGCCTGCAACTGGTGATCGCGGCGACCACCGAGGCACTGAACAACTACCGTCTGGATATAGCCGCACAGCATATCTATGATTTCACCTGGAACGAATACTGCGACTGGTATCTGGAACTGGCCAAGGTAGCACTGCAAGACGATGATCCGGCGCTGCAGCGCGGCACCCGTAAAACCCTGCTGAGTATCCTGGAGCAGTTGCTGCGTCTGGCCCATCCCATCATTCCGTATATTACCGAAGAGATCTGGCAACGCATTGCGCCACTGACGGGCGTGCACGGTGATACCATCATGCTGCAACCCTATCCGCAAGCGGATCCCGCCAGAATCGACCGGAGCGCAATCGCAGACACCGAGTGGCTCATGTCATTCATCCTCGGCATCCGCCGTATCCGTGGGGAAATGAATATCGCACCGGGAAAACCGTTGTCGGTATTGCTGCAGCATGCCTCCGCCAGCGACCGCGAATACCTGCAAAACAACCGGATATACCTGCACAAGCTGGGCCGCCTGGAATCCATCAGTATTTTGGGGGATGACCAGCAGCCTCCCGAGTCGGCGATCGCCTTGCTGGGAAATATGAAAATCCTGATCCCCATGGCCGGCCTGATCGACAAACAGGCGGAACTGGAACGCCTGGATAAGGAAATCAAAAAAATCCGGCAGCAATTGCCTCGCATCGAAGGCAAGTTGAACAATCCGGCATTCACCGAACGCGCCCCTAAAGACATCGTGGCAAAGGAATCGGCAAAACTGGCGAAGCTTAAATCGTCGCTGCTGCATCTCGAACAGCAACAGGAAAAAATCCGCGCTTTGTAACACAGCGCGGCTGTCAGCGATACAGGAAAGTGATTCTCGTTTGCCAGCACGGCAGGGAACAAATGCCTGCAGATCAATCCGTCTTGCAAGGCCTGCCGCTGGCAGAAATACCGCCAGACAGATTAATGCGGAGCCATTGGGGACATTTCCTGGGTGGCAATGAAAATCACAGCAGACCTGGTTTGAAACTTGCTGGCTATTAATCCGCCATGAACTTGGCAAAACGGTTATTTCATCTATATTTGCTTTATACAGATGGGTAACAACACTAACGTTCATGGCAACAGCAACTACCGATATACAATTTAGCGGCCTCGCTAAATGCCTGGTGCAGGAAGGTCTGTTATCAGAGACCGATGCGCAGACCCATATACAGGATGCGCAAAAAAAGAAAATTCCATTGATCAGCTATCTGGTCACCAATCAACTGGTCGACAGCAATGCCGTTGCCAATATTGCCTCGATAGAATTTGGCGTCCCCTACCTCGACCTGGACGCACTGGATCTGCAGGACCTGCCAATAAGCCTGGTCAGTGAAAAGCTGATCCGCCAGCATCATGCCCTGCCGCTGTACAAACGCGGCAACAGGCTGTTCACGGCCATTTCCGATCCCACCAACTTCCAGGCCCTGGATGAAATCAAGTTTCATACCCGGCTGAACACGGAAACCATTCTGGTCTCCGAAGACAAGCTGACAAAGGCGATAGAGACCGCCCTGGATGCGGCCGATTCGAGCATGTCCGACCTGCTCGATGAAGATCTGGACAACCTCGATATCAGCAGCGGGGAAGAGGATCCACAGGCGGATGAAGGTGATTCCGACATCGACGACGCCCCGATCGTGCGGTTTGTCAACAAGATCCTGCTGGACTCGATAAAAAAGGGCGCTTCCGACATTCACCTCGAACCGTATGAAAAAACCTTCCGTATCCGTTTTCGCAGTGACGGCATCCTGCATGAGGTCGCCAGCCCACCGGCCAATCTGGCCAACCGCATCATTTCCCGCATCAAGGTCATGTCCAGGATGGATATCGCCGAGCGCCGCGTGCCACAGGATGGCCGCATCAAAATGTCATTGTCGAAAAACCGCGCCATCGATTTTCGCGTCAACAGCTGTCCGACGCTTTTTGGGGAAAAGATCGTCCTGCGTATCCTGGATCCGACCAGCGCACAGATCGGCATCGAAAAACTGGGCTTTGAAGAAGAGCAGCGTAAATTGTTTCTCGATGCCATCGCCAAACCCTATGGCATGATTCTGGTCACCGGACCGACCGGCAGCGGTAAAACCGTTTCGCTCTATACCGGCCTGAATATCCTCAATTCCACGGAACGCAATATTTCCACTGCGGAAGACCCGGTGGAAATCACCGTTCCCGGCATCAATCAGGTCAACATGAACGTCAAAGCCGGTCTGACCTTTGCCGAGGCGCTGCGCGCCTTCCTGCGTCAGGATCCGGATATCATCATGGTCGGTGAAATCAGGGATCTGGAAACCGCGGAAATTGCCGTCAAGGCCGCGCAGACAGGCCACCTGGTGTTATCCACGCTGCATACCAACGACGCCCCGCAAACCCTGAACCGCTTGCTGCAAATGGGCATACCGGCATTCAACATCGTTTCCTCGGTACTGCTGATCATGGCCCAGCGGCTGGCCCGAAGACTGTGCGAACATTGCAAGCAGGAGAGGGATTTGCCGGACAATGTCCTGCTCTCGGCCGGATTCCTGGAATCCGAATTGAACCAGTTGAAAGTCTATGGCCCAGTCGGCTGTGATCATTGCAATGACGGCTACAAGGGCCGGGTGGGTATCTACCAGGTCATGCCGCTGACCGACACGATGCGCACACTCATACTGGAAGGCGGCAATACCATGGAACTGGCAGCGCAGGCCAAGGCCGATGGCATCAACGACCTGCGTGCATCCGGTCTGGAAAAAGTCCGGCAGGGCATTACCAGTCTCGAAGAAATCGATCGCGTAACCAAGGATTAAACAATGGCAGAACAAATTCAGCAGATAGACTTTACCTGGCGTGGCACCGACAAGACCGGCAAGCGCATCAATGGGGAAATCAGCGCCAAGAGTGATACCGCCGCAGCCACGGAACTGCGGCGCATGGGCATCCGCGTGCTGCGCATCAAGAAAAAACCCAAGCCGTTGTTCACCTCAAAAGCAAAAATCACCACCAAGGATATTGCCGTGTTCAGCCGTCAACTGGCAACCATGCTGGAAGCTGGCGTGCCGTTGGTACAATCCTTCGACATCATCGGCAAGGGCCATGAAAACATGAGCATGCAGGACCTGCTGCTGGGCATCAAGGCCGACATCGAAGGCGGCGATACGCTGGCCGAAGCGCTGGGCAAACGTCCCCTGTATTTCGACGAACTGTTCTGCAACCTGGTCGCCGCCGGTGAACAGGCCGGCGTGCTGGAGACTTTGCTGGACAAGATAGCCACCTACAAGGAAAAAACCGAATCCCTGAAAGCCAAAATCAAGAAGGCTCTCACTTATCCGATTTCCGTTCTGGT
>JAJRWJ010000480.1 GCA_024276805.1 Gammaproteobacteria bacterium | reverse complement strand
TTGCCTACTTCTGCCATGCAGGCGCCGGTCACCAGGCCGACATAGCCGCTGCCAAAAATTGTGATTTTCATTGCTTAAATTCCAACGTTGTATTTATCAAAAAAATGCTTTCGCCAGGCAATCGATAATCTGTTTCGCCTGTGACTTTTGTACGGATAATCTATTCCACCGTAACCGCTTTGGCCAGATTTCTTGGCTGGTCGACATCGGTGCCCTTGAGCACCGCAACATGATAGGCCAGCAGTTGCAGGGGGACAGTGAAAATCACCGGCGCCAGTTCGTTTTCCACATGCGGTACCCTGATAATCTGGAGGTTATCCTCAGGGTCGGCCGCCAGGGATTCATCCATGAACACGATCAACTGTCCTCCTCTGGCGCTCACCTCCTGTATATTGGATTTCAGTTTTTCCAGCAGGCTGTTGTTCGGCGCCACGGTGATGACCGGCATTTCCGAATCGATCAGTGCCAGCGGTCCATGTTTCAATTCCCCTGCGGGATAGGCTTCGGCATGGATATAGGAAATTTCCTTCAACTTCAGCGCGCCTTCCAGAGCCACGGGAAACTGTGTGCCCCGACCTAAAAACAAGGCATGGTTTTTTTCCGAGAACTGCTCGGATAATTTCATGATGCTGTCATTCAATTGCAGGACATTTTCTATTTTGCCTGGCAGAGCCAGCAATTGCGCCACTATTTTCCTTTCCAGGGTTTCATCCATCTGAAAACGCCTGCCGATGGCGATGACCAGCAGCATCAGGGCGACCAGTTGCGTGGTAAAGGCTTTCGTCGACGCAACGCCAATTTCCATCCCGGCCCGGGTCATCAGCACCAGATCCGATTCTCTCACCAGGGAACTTTCCGGCACGTTGCAGATGGCCAGGGAGTAGGCCGCTCCCAGCTTTTTTGCCTCCTGCAATGCCGCCAGGGTATCGGCGGTTTCCCCGGACTGGGATATCGTGACGACCAGGGTATTTTCCGGCAATACCGGCTTTCTGTAGCGATATTCGCTGGCAACTTCGACCTGACAGGGGACTCTGGCCAGTTTTTCCAACCAGTAGCGGGCGATCATGCCGGCATGATAACTGGTGCCGCAGGCAAGGATCTGGACAAATTTTATATCGTCGAATATTGCCGGGGCCTTGTGACCAAATACGGATTCCTGCAGCCTGCCGTTGATCAACCTGCCTTCCAGGGCTTCCGAAACTGCCCATGGCTGTTCAAATATTTCCTTGAGCATGAAATGCCGGTACTTGCCTCTGCTGACGGCATCGGCGGTCAGCTGACTTTCCTTGACCGGTCTTTCGACGATTTCATCCCGATCGTTGAATATGACCAGCCTGTCCAGCCTGATTTCCGCAATATCCCCTTCTTCTAGAAAAATGAAGCGTTGCGTCACCGGCAGCAGCGCGGCGACATCCGAGGCGATAAAATATTCACCGATGCCGACGCCAATGACCAGAGGGCTGCCTTTTCTGCAGGCAATCAGCGTGTCTGGCTGTTCCGGGCTGATCACTCCCAGGGCAAATGCCCCCTGCAATGTTTTTGCCGTCTTTTTGACTGCGTCCAGCAAGCCCTTTTCCCGGGTCAGATTATGGTGGATTTCGTGAACGATAACTTCGGTATCGGTCTCCGATGTAAATTCATAGCCATCCGACTGTTGCTTACCGCGTAACTGTTCATGGTTTTCGATGATGCCATTGTGCACCACGGCCACCTTGTGCCGACAGATATGCGGATGGGCATTGGCGGTGCTGGGCTTGCCATGCGTTGCCCAGCGGGTATGGGCGATGCCGATCATACCCTGCATGGGTGATTCCTGGATCAACTGTTCCAGCCCGGCGACCTTGCCGATCTGCCGCTGCCTGTGAATCAGTCCATCATCGATGACTGCCAGTCCGGCGGAATCATAGCCCCGATATTCCAGTCTCTTCAATCCTTCCAGCAGGATTGGCACGACATTTCTTTGCGCAATTGCCCCGACGATGCCACACACTTCACTTCTCCTGTTTAACCGGCCGGCGCCAGCCTTCGACGCTGACCTGCCTGGCACGGGTCAGGGTCAGCTTTTCCGCCGGAGCCGTTTTGGTAATGATCGAACCTGCTCCGATGGTGGCATTTTTTCCCACGGTCACTGGCGCCACCAGCTGCGTATTGGATCCGATAAACGCCCCGTCTCCGATGATGGTTCGATGCTTGTTGACGCCATCGTAGTTACAGGTGATGGTCCCCGCACCGATATTGACACCGCTGCCGACACTGGCATCACCGATATAGCTCAAATGATTGATCTTGCTGCCCTGCGCCACCCGGGATTTCTTGATTTCCACGAAATTTCCCACTTTCACCTGCCGGTCCAGCCCGGTTCCCGGCCGCAACCGGGCAAATGGGCCAATGCAGCTGGCGGCGCCAATAGTGGAATTTTCAATGACGCAGTTGGCCAGAATTTCCACGTCGTCTTCGATCACGCTATCGGTTATGCTGCAATTTGCGCCGATGCGCACATTGTCGCCGATACTGATTTCACCGCCGAGAACGACATTGACGTCGATTTCCACATCCCGGCCGATTTTTTTTATGGTGCCGCGCAGATCG
>JAJRWJ010000479.1 GCA_024276805.1 Gammaproteobacteria bacterium | reverse complement strand
TGTTTGTCCGGCATTGCCGAATTGATCGGCAGCGATAGTCTTTTTCGTATAGAATCTGCGTTTCTTTTCGCTGTCTGGCCGGAACTTCATGAACGTTACTGCAATCTATCCTGGTACATTCGACCCCATCACCAATGGCCATCTCGATCTGATTGCCCGGGCGGCAAAGGTCTATTTTCGGGTAATCGTCGCGGTTGCGGTCAACCAGGACAAGAGTCCCCTGTTCACGATCGATGAACGGGTGCGGCTGGCGCAACAGATCACCAGCAACTATGTCAATGTGGAAATCATCGGCTTCGACACGCTGCTGGTGGACTGCGCCAGGGAGCAGGGGGCGCATGTCATTCTGCGCGGTCTGCGTGCGGTTTCGGACTTTGAGTACGAATTCCAGCTGGCCAGCATGAACCGCCGGTTGTCGCCCGATCTGGAGACCATGTTCATGACCCCGGCGGAACAATATGAATTTATCTCCTCCAGTATGATCCGTGAGATTGCCAAACTGGGCGGCGATGTGTCCAGTTTCGTACCCGATGTGGTGCGGCAAAAATTGCTTGAAAAATTTAGTCGGGAGTAACTATGGCTTTGAAAATTGATGATGAATGCATCAACTGCGATGTGTGTGAACCGGAATGCCCCAATGGAGCCATTTCCCAGGGTGAAGAGATCTATGTGATCGATCCGGAATTATGTACTGAATGCGTGGGCCACCATGATACGCCACAGTGCATGGAGGTCTGTCCGGTGGACTGTATCGACAGGGATCCAGCCCGGGTCGAGGACCAGGACGGGCTGTATGCCAAGTATCTGAAATTGACCCAATGACTCAAGGGCAGGACGCGGCTTTGAACCAGCCCAGACTTTCCGCGGTGGTTCCGACGGGGGTGTATTCGGCGCCCAGCCAGCCGTCATAGCCGGATGCTGCGATGCTGGCAAACAAACCAGGAAAATCGATATCGCCACTGCCTGGCTGGCCGCGTCCGGGGACATCGGCGAATTGTATATGGCCGATGCTGCCGGCATGTTCAGTGATGAAATCCGCCAGGTCCTCGTGCATCATGCGCATGTGATAGATGTCGTATTGCAGGTACAGACCGGGATGCGCCACCTGTTGCAGTACCTCCAGCATCTGCTGACCGGAATGGATGATGAAGCCGGGCATGTCCCTGTCGTTGATGGCTTCGAAAACCGTCTTGATGCCCAGCGGATGAAACACATGCAGCGCATCACGCAGATTCTCGATAAATGTCTGCCGGTATTCCGGCAGGCGTGCCGGGTCCAGACAGCGACCCGGCAGGATATTGATCACCTGTGGCCGCAACAGTCGCGCATATTCCAGCGCCAAATCGAGCGCTTCCCGGAACCGGTCGCGCTTTTCCGGCACGGAGGCCAGGCCTTCGCCGCCCTGTAGCAGGTCGTCGGCAGCTACATTGAACAGTATCAGCCGCAAGTCGTGCTCCCGCAGGCATTCCCGCAGCAGCGCGGGTCGATGGCTATAGGGAAACTGGATTTCCACGGCTGAAAAACCGTGCTTGCTGGCCGCACGGAAACGCTCCGGCAGAGCCACTTCGTTGAACAGCATGCTCAGGTTGGCGGAAATTCGCGGCATATCAATCGATTTCGAACAGTTTGATCAGCGTGGAGGGGTCCTGCTCGGCATAGCCATGGCTGGCGTGTAACTGCAGCAGCTGCCCGGCCAGTCCCGACATGGGGATGGCCTTGCCCTGCCGGGAGGCGACATCGATGGCCATGTGCAGGTCCTTGAGCAGCGTCTTGACCCGCCATTTGACCGGCTCGAAGCATTCGGCAGCCATTTCCGGCGCGACGATCTGCAGCGGCCTGGAATCGGCGAAACCACCGGCCAGTGCTTCGGGTATCTTCTCCGCGGCGACCCCCGCCTGTTTCGCCAGGGCCATCATTTCGGCGATCACCAGAACATTGCAGCTGACGATCATCTGATTGCAGATTTTCGTCATCTGTCCGCTGCCGACCTCGCCCATATGCGTCAATTGCTTGTACAGTGGCGCCAGCACCTGTCGGGCGATGGCAATATGTTCGGCCTTGCCTCCCGCCATGATCGCCAGACTGCCCTGTTCGGCGCCAGACACGCCTCCGGAAACCGGAGCGTCCACCCAGCCCATGCCACAGCGGCTTTCCAGTTCCGTGGCCAGGCGGCGGGTCGCTTCGGGATGGATGCTGGACAGATCGATCAACAGCTTGTCCGGGCCGCCATGGGCAACAATATCGTTGCCGACCAGCGCTTCCACGGCCTCGGTATCGCTCAGGCATAGCAGCACGACATCCGAGTCGTCAACCAACTGTCCAGGCGATGCGCAAATCCTGGCGCCGGCCCCGGCAACCGGCGCCAGCTTATCCGGGCTGCGGTTCCAGACTTTGACGCGGCAGCCGGCATCCAGCAGCCGCAGTGTTATGGGACGGCCCATGATGCCGATACCGATGAAACCGAGTGTCTTTTTGTGGCTTGTCATTTGAGGATTCCTTGGTATATTGCTTTGGGCCGACGGTCAATCTCCTGTTGAGGCAGAGAGCATAAGTGCGATGCATCCTATCCGCCCGGTGGTGATTTATCGTAAAGCAGATTTTACCATGTAGGTTGGTGCTGAGGCACGAAGCCCAACATGGCGGCACGAATTTCCGTTGACCCTGCAAACCTGGGAACAGGCGCTGAAATTGTCACTTTGGAAGCGGGACTTCAGTCCCGCACAAGTCGTTATTTTGGTATGTATTGATATCGCAGTATCTGGTACAACCCGAATACAATATACAATGATCAATCGTACAAATTGCACCCTGGCTGGTACAGACATGCTGAAACCGTTGCAGACACTATTCACCCTGATAATACTGGTTGCAGTCAGCGCCTGTACGCCGCTGCGCCCCGGACCCGGACATAATGCAATCGCCAGCGCCCACCCCCTGGCCACCGAAGCGGGATTTGCCATCATCAAGAAGGGCGGCAATGCCTTCGATGCCGCCGTGGCGGTCAGTGCCGCACTGGCGGTTGTGGAGCCGGCAGGCTCCGGTCTTGGCGGTGGAGGCTTCTGGCTGCTGCATCGCCAGGAAGATGGCTACCAGGTGATGCTGGATGGCAGGGAAAAGGCGCCTCTGGCGGCGCATCGCGATATGTATCTGGATGCCGAAGGCAATTTCATTCCCGACCGGTCCAAAGATGGCGCGCTGGCCGCCGGTATTCCCGGCACGCCGGCGACACTGGCGCTGCTCGCCGAAAAATATGGACGACTACCGCTGGCAGTATCGCTGCAGCCGGCGATACATTACGCCGAGCAGGGTTTTGCCATAGACGAGCGGCACAGACGCCTACTGCGCTTTCGTCAGCAGGTGCTCGCTGCCGATCCCGGCGCAGCGGACATTTTTCTGGAAAACGGCGCACTGCCGCGGCGCGGTGCGATTCTGAAACAACCGGATCTGGCGAAAACCCTGAAGAAGCTCGCCGAATCCGGCCGGGGTGGGTTTTATGCCGGGGATACGGCGGCAAGGCTGGTGTCCGGTGTACAGGCCGCTGGCGGCATCTGGACACTGCAGGATCTGGCGCAATACCGGGTCGTGGAACGCAGGCCCGTGCAGGGGCAATACCATGGCATCCGCATCAGCAGCGCCGCACTGCCTTCCTCAGGCGGCATCGTGCTGCTGGAGGCATTGCAGATTCTGTCCGGGTACGATCTGTCCGCCCTGGATACCGTCAGCCGCAAACATCTCACTGTCGAGGCCCTGCGCCGCGCCTATCATGACCGCGCACTGTACCTGGGAGACAGCGATTTCACCGAGGTGCCGGTACAACGCCTGCTGGATGCCGATTATGCCGCAGGCCTGCGCAGCGCCATCCGTCTGGACAGGAACCTGCCCAGTACTTACCTGTCGGACGATCTGCCGGACGATCCGGAAGGCCGCCATACCACGCATTTCTCCATTATCGACAGTGAAGGCAACCGCGTGGCGGCAACCATGAGCATCAATTTTCCCTTTGGCTCGGCGTTCGTCGCGCCGGGCACCGGTGTGCTGCTGAACGATGAAATGGATGATTTCGCCAGCCGGGCCGGGGTCTTGAACGGCTACGGGCTGACCGGCGGCGACGCCAACGCGATAGCACCGGGCAAACGCATGCTGTCCAGCATGTCGCCAACCTTTCTAGACGATGGTGAACGCGTGGCGGTACTGGGTACGCCGGGCGGCAGCCGGATCATCTCCATGCTGCTGCTGGCGGTTCTGGATTATGCCGAAGGGCATGGGCCCGAATCCTGGGTTTCCGTGCCACGCTTTCACCATCAGTACATTCCCGATGTCATTCAATATGAGCCTGGGGGATTGACGGCGGAGGAAATCGAACAGTTGGGGAAGCTTGGGCACCAGTTCAGGGAGGTCAGTTATCGCTATGGCAATATGCAGGCAGTGCAGTGGAATCGCAGCTCAAACCAGCTTTCCGCAGCCAGCGATCCGCGCGGCCTGGGTCGGGCGGAAGTCCGGTAGGTAGCGTGGACGACCTACATGGCCATCCGGAAATAGACTTGTGGTTTGGCCGCCTGACAGGAGATGAACAGCGCTGTGCCGCGCTGCTGCGCTTGCTGGATACGGAGCAGCGCGGTAGGGCGGAGCGCTTCAAGACACCGGCGCTGCAGCGCAGATACATCGAAAGCTGGGGACTGGTGCGGGAAATCCTGGCGGACTATTTGTCTGCAGCGCCTGAAACGCTGCGCATTGCCCGGCAGGCGTATGGCAAACCCTATCTG
>JAJRWJ010000065.1 GCA_024276805.1 Gammaproteobacteria bacterium | reverse complement strand
ATCAAGCGCCTGGCGAATCCACGCATTCATTCACCGATCGCCGAACTGATGAAACAGCATATCGTCGGTCTGGAAGATCTGGCCGCAGAACTTGGCCAACAGCAGCATGCAGATTTGCGGGACATCGCCATCGACGGTGTGGCGGTTTTGGGTCGCTATCGATATCGCATCCGCGTGAAGGGCAAGTATCCGCAATTCAAGTACTGGCTGGCCATGCCATTTTTTGCCCCGATGCCCTGGGAGGCCGATGTTTTCTATGCACAGCAAGGTCTGCAGGAGAACAATATTTCCCTGGACTGGTATCCTTTGGGCAGCGGCCCCTATATGCTCACGGAAAACAATCCCAACCGGCGCATGATGCTGGTCAAAAACCCAAATTTCCATGCGGAATACTACCCTGCACAGGGCGAGCCGCAAGACCGGCAGCGGGGACTGCTGGACGATGCCGGAAAGAAGCTGCCGTTCATCGACAAGGTGGTCTATGTGCTGGAAAGGGAAAATATTCCCTACTGGAACAAGTTTCTGCAGGGTTACTATGATGCTTCGGGTATTGCCTCGGACAGTTTCGATCAGGCCATCCAGTTTACCGGTGAAGGCGGCGTGCAGCTGACTCCGGCGATGCGCAGCAAAGGCATCCAGCTACAGACTGCGGTGACCAGTTCCATTTTCTATATGGGCTTCAACATGCTCGATCCGGTGGTTGGTGGCGATAGCGAAAGGAGTCGTAAACTGCGCCAGGCCATCGCCATAGCCGTGGACTATGAGGAATACATTTCCATCTTCATGAATGGCCGCGGCATTGCCGCGCAGGGCCTGCTGCCGCCGGGTATCTATGGCTCCGCCGAGGGGGAGGCGGGAATCAATCGCTATGTCTATAACTGGGAAAATGGCCGCGTGCAGCGCAAAACCATTGCCGAAGCGAAAAAACTGCTGGCCGCCGCCGGCTATCCTGATGGGATCGATCCGGCCACCGGTGAGGCATTGATCCTGTATCTGGATACCACGGCAAGCGGTCCGGACGACCGCGCCAGTCTCAACTGGTATCGCAAGCAATTCGCCAAGCTGGGTATCCAGCTGGTGATCCGCAGCACGGACTATAACCGTTTTCAGCAGAAAATGCGTTCCGGGAATGCACAGATTTTCACCTGGGGCTGGAATGCCGATTATCCGGATCCGGAAAACCTGTTTTTTCTGCTGTATGGCGCCAATGGCAAAGTCGCCCATGGTGGCGAGAATGCGGTCAATTACCGGAATGCGGAATTCGACCACTTGTTCGAGAAGATGCGCAATATGGACAATGGTCCGGAGCGTTATCGCATCATCCAGAAGATGCAGGAAATCGTGCGCCACGATGCGCCCTGGCTGTTCGGTTTTCATCCCAAGAGGTTTTCCCTGCATCACAGCTGGTATGGCAACCTGAAGCCCAATCTGATGGCCAACAATACCCTCAAATACAGCAAAATCGATGTCCGGCAGCGCAATAGCAAGCGGGCGCAGTGGAACAAACCGGTTTTCTGGCCGCTGCTGCTGTTGCTGGCGCTGTTCGTCGTCTCGCTGATACCGGCAATCGCTGCCTATCGGCGCCGCAACCGGGAAACCATCGTATGATCCAGTATATCATTCGCCGACTTCTATACGCCGTACCGCTGCTGATCGGCGTCAATGTGCTGACCTTCGTGCTGTTTTTCATCGTCAACAGTCCCGACGATATGGCGCGCATGCAGCTCGGCCAGAAATATGTCACCGAACAGGCGGTGCAGAACTGGAAGCGGCAGCGCGGCTACGATTTGCCGTTGTTGTGGAATGCGCAGAAAAAAGATGGCGGGCAAATCACCGAAACCATTTTCTTCCAGAAGTCGGTCGGTCTGTTTCTGTTCGATTTCGGCATTTCCGACAGCGGTCGCAACATCGGTGCGGACATCAAACAGCGCATGTGGCCCAGTCTGGCGCTGGCCCTGCCATCGCTGCTCGTCGGGCTGCTGGTGAATATCAGTGCGGCCCTGCTGATGGTGCTGTTTCGCAACAGCTATCTGGAAGTCGGCGGCATCGTGCTGTGCGTGATCTTGATGTCTGTTTCGTCGCTGTTCTACATTATCGGCGGACAGTTCCTGATTGGCAAACTGCTGAAGCTGGTGCCCATTTCAGGTTACGATGACGGCCTGAACGCGATCAAGTTTCTGCTCTTGCCGGTGCTGATCAGCGTCGTCTCCGGCATTGGTTCCGGAGCCCGGTGGTACCGGACGCTGTTCCTGGAGGAAGTGGAACAGGACTATGTGCGCACTGCCCGGGCCAAGGGCCTTTCCGAAATCCGCAGCCTGTTCAGCCACGTACTGGGCAATGCCATGATCCCGATTCTGACCGGTGTGGTGGTGATTCTGCCGTTGCTGTTCATGGGCAGTCTGATTCTGGAATCCTTCTTCAGCATCCCCGGGCTGGGCAGCTATACCATCGATGCGATCAATCGCCAGGATTTCGCCATCGTCAGGGCGATGGTGTTTCTCGGTTCCGTGCTGTATATACTGGGCCTGCTGCTGACGGATATTTCCTATACGCTGGTCGATCCGCGCGTGCGGCTGTCCTGACGGGGTGTGGTGATGATCATTTTATGGACGGATGCACTGATATATCTACTGGTCGTCATGGTCGCGATGCTGGGGTTGTACATGCGTGGCCAGGAACATCTGCGCCGCCCCTGGCGGAAAGTCACGAGCAGCGTGATCGGCATGCTGTCGCTGGTGGTGCTGCTGTTTTTCGTCAGCATCGGCCTGCTGGATTCACTGCATTTCAAGGCCTCCAGCAGCAGCAATGAAATCATCAGTGTCCTGGATTACTGGGCGACTCCGCTGCGTGAACATCAGGAAAAAACCTATTCGGCGCCGTTTTCGGCCTATTTGTACAACAAGGAATTGATGATTACCGAATCGGGGCGGCAAAGCTGGGGCTATCCCAGACTGGTCTATGGCGGCAGACATCTACAGGACCCCTGTTCAGAAAAGGTTCAGGATATTGCTGTCAGACTGTCGCTGGGGTTGCTGAAAGGGGCGGGACTGTTCATGGTTTTCTTTGTTCTGCTCTGGAGTCTGCGTCGGGACCGGCAGCAGCGTCTGCTTGCCTCGACAGCTGCCAGAGCAGTCTGGTTGATGGTATTCGTGATCAGCTGCACGACCTATGCGCTGATCGATCTGTCCGGCTACTATCACGTCCTGGGCACCGACAAGGTCGGCGAGGATGTCTTCTACCAGACCGTCAAAAGTATCCGCACCGGTCTGGTGATTGGCACATTGACCACCATGATCATGCTGCCGCTGGCCATTCTCTTCGGCATTCTGGCGGGTTTTTTTCGTGGCTGGGTGGATGATGTCATTCAATATGTCTATACCACGTTGAATTCCATACCCAGCGTGCTGTTGATCGCTGCCTCCATTCTGATGGTGCAGGTGTATATGGCGAACAACGAACAAGCCTATACCAGCGTGGTGGTGCGCGCCGACATGCGCCTGCTGTTCCTGTGTCTTATATTGGGTGTGACCAGCTGGACCGGACTGTGCCGGTTGTTGCGCGGGGAAACCCTGAAGCTGCGGGAGAAGGAGTATGTGCAGGCGGCCCAGGCGCTGGGAGTGCGGCAGGGCATGATTCTGTTCCGGCATATTTTGCCCAATGTCATGCACATCGTACTGATTTCGGTGGTTCTGGATTTCAGCTCACTGGTGCTGGCGGAGGCGGTGTTGTCCTATATCAATATCGGCGTCGATCCGACCACCTACAGTTGGGGCAACATGATCAATGGCGCACGGCTGGAAATGGCGCGGGAACCGGTGGTCTGGTGGTCATTGGCCGCCTCGTTCCTGTTTATGTTCACGCTGGTGCTGGCGGCCAATCTGTTTGCCGATACCGTCAGAAACGCCTTCGATCCGAGGCGCGCCGAACATGCCTGATACGCTGCTGTCGGTAAAGGATTTGCGGGTGGCCTTCCCCCGCCAGGGCCATGTCGTCGATGGCATCGATTTCGATATCCATTGCGGGGAAACATTCGCCCTGGTGGGCGAGTCGGGCTCCGGAAAATCCATGACCGCACTGGCGGTGATGCGCCTGCTGCCGGGCAATGCCAGCTTGCAGGCACTACAGGTGCGGCTCGATGGTGAAAACCTGCTGGCCAGGTCGGAACGGGAATTATGCGCCGTCAGAGGCCGTCGTATGGCGATGATTTTTCAGGATCCGATGACTTCGCTGAATCCGGTGATGAGTATCGGCAGCCAGATAGTGGAAGTGATGCGGATCCATTTTCAGCTTGGCAGGGAGGATCTGTACCGCCGTACGCTGGCATTGTTGCGCCAGGTGGAAATCCCGGATCCCGAACGACGCTATCATGAATACCCGCATCAGCTTTCCGGCGGCCAGCGGCAGAGAATCATGATCGCCATGGCCTTGGCCGGGGAGCCGGATCTGTTGATTGCCGATGAGCCGACCACCGCGCTGGATGTCACGATACAGGCTCAAATACTGAAACTGCTGAAGAGCATTCAGCAGCAGACCGGCATGGCGCTGTGGCTGATCAGTCACGATCTGGCGCTGGTTTCCAATATGGCGGACCGGGTGGCGGTGATGCAGCAGGGTAAGATTGTCGAAACCGGAGACAGTGTGTCCTTTTTCAGCCGCCCGAAGCATCCCTATACGCGCAGGCTTCTGGAGGCGCTGCCCAGCATGGATAGCTGTCTGGAGCGAGTGCCAAGGACTCAGCCGCCACTGCTGCAGGTGGAAAATCTGAAGGTCTATTATCCGATACGCAAGGGCATATTCCGCAGGGTGGTGGATCATGTGCGGGCCGTCGATGCCGTCAGTTTCACCTTGCAGCAGGGCAAAACCCTGGCCCTGGTGGGTGAATCAGGCTGCGGCAAGACCACGCTGGGCAAGGGGCTGTTGAATCTGATCCCCGGTAGCGGCGGCCGGGTGCTGCTGCAGGGCAGGGATCTCGGACAATTGCGCGGCGAGGCCCTGAGGCGGGAGCGGGCCAGGATGCAGATCGTTTTTCAGGATCCATTTTCCTCGATGAATCCCAGAATGCTGATCGGTGAGATCGTTGCCGAAGGCCTCAGGGCATTATATCCCGAACAGTCCGCCACGCAGCGCCGGAAGAAGGTATTGCGCCTGCTCGACCAGGTTGGGCTGGCGGAAAATTCGCTGAATCGCTATCCGCATGAATTTTCTGGCGGACAGCGTCAGCGTATCTGCATCGCCAGAGCCCTGGCGGTCTCGCCGGCACTGCTGATCTGTGACGAGCCCACCAGCGCCCTGGATGTGTCGGTGCAGGCGCAGATCGTCGATCTGCTGAAAATGCTGCAGCAGGAGAATGACATCAGCTATCTGTTCATCACCCATGATCTGGCCGTCGTGGCCGAAATTGCCGATGATGTCGCGGTGATGCACCAGGGTAAAATCATCGAGCAGGGTGCTGTCGGGCAGGTGCTGAAAAGACCTGCTCACGACTACACCAGAAAATTGTTGCAGGCGGTGCCGCTGTTGAAAACGGCGGGTCAGGAACAGGCATGAAATAGTCCAGGCGACTGTCAATTCGAAATCGGGACTTTAGTCCCGAAAATATGGCTGAAGGAAAAGTCACATTGCCAGGTTGTCGAAATTATTTTGTGCGCATTCCTTTACTGGGAAAGCGCGTCAGCGGACGGCGCTTCCTTTGATTCAACATCAGGAGAAAACCATGTATAAATGTAATTATTTGCAATTCTGTTCCTCAGTGTTCTTTACGTTCCTTTTGGCGGGTAATGTGCATGCCGGGACGGCGATGGATCTGCTCGATGTCGCCAGCGACAGTCTGTCGACAGCCAAAGAAACGGCCGCCACAGGTGCCCAGGCGGTCGATACCGTCAAAGCGACGCAGCAGGCGGCAGACACTGTCGATGCAGCCAAGCCGCTGAGTCTGACCGAAACCCTGATGCAGCAGCTGGGAGTGACAGAGCAACAGGCCACAGGCGGCGCCGGAGCAATATTTGAGGCTGCCAAGAGTAAAATGTCCGTCGATGATTTTCAGAACCTGACCCAGGCGGTACCGGAAATGGACAACCTGCTGGCAGCCGTTCCCCCGCAGTCCGGTGACGGCGTCAGCAAGCTTGCCGGTGGTCTGTCATCGATGCTTGGCGATTCCAACAATACCCTGGGCACGTTGACCTCGCTGGCATCGACCTTCAAGGACTTGAACCTCTCCGGCGACATGGTCAATCAGTTCGTTCCGGTGCTGGTGGACTACGTCAAGCAGAACGGCTCCGCGCAGGTGGCGACACTACTGCAAAGCGCCTTGGGACTGTAACAATTGTTTTGGGAATAAATGGCCAGGTTGAAATTTGATCTTGCAATTAAAGGGAGGCGTCCCCTTTTTCTCTGTAGCCTTCGCTGAATGTGGGGGCGTCATATGCTCCATGACATAAGGGCTTTTTTTTCGGATTCAGCTCCATTCCAGTTTGCCTTTGGTGACAAGATTGACGATCAAGGGTTCGACGATGAGTTCCAGGGCGAAACCCATTTTGCCACCTGGCACGACAATACTGTTTTTTCTCGACATGAAGGAGCCATGCAGCATCGAGAGCAGGAACGGGTAATCGATCTGTCGCCATAACTGGGTGCCGAAGCGGATCACGACGAAGCTTTCGTCGGGTGTGTGGATGTTTCGGGCAATGAACGGATTGGATGTATCGACAGTCGGCACGCGCTGGAAATTGATATGGGTATTGGTGAACTGGGGCATCAGATAATACACATAATCATGCATGCGCCGCAAAATGGTCTCGGTGACCGTTTCCGGGCTGTAGCCGCGTTCATGCGTATCCCGGTGTATTTTCTGAATCCACTCGAGATTCACGATGGGGGTGATGCCAATCAGTAAATCGACCTGTTTGCCAATATCGATGTCCTGATAGACGACGCCGCCATGCAACCCTTCATAGAAAAGCAGATCGGAACCCTCTTCTATATCTTCAAAGGGACTGAAGGTGCCCGGTTCCTGGTGATATGGCCTTGCTTCCTCTTCATTGTGCAGGTATCTACGAATTCTTCCGGTACCCGTCTCCTTGTATTGTCTGAACAGATCTGAGAGCATGCGGAAGTCATTGCCTTCGGGACCAAAATGACTCAGGTT
>JAJRWJ010000478.1 GCA_024276805.1 Gammaproteobacteria bacterium | reverse complement strand
GTGTGCGGATAGATTCATCAGGAGTCCTGAGGTAATAAAACCTCTGTTAGAGACCGAATATATGGCTGCAATCTTGATCCCTGTTAGTGCATCAAAAAATTGAAAACTTGGCTTGCAATAAACGAGGAGTCCATATATGGGCTGAGGTACGAAGCCCAACAGATGGCGGCACAACAGCATGCCGGACTTCACAAGCCCAGCGCCAACCGACACCCTGCTGCGGCCCTGGCAAATCAGCCGGCTTTCTTGACAAAGCGGGTCAAAATCACGATCTTCTGGCCATTGACCCGTCCCTCGATCTGCTCGGGGTTGTCATGTACCAGGGAAATTCCCCGTACCGCAGTACCACGTTTCGCGGTAAAGTTGGCGCCTTTGACATTCAGATCCTTGGTCAGTGTGACGGTATCACCAGCGTTGAGCAGCGCGCCATGGCTGTCGACATGCCGCACGCTGTCGGTATTATCCCCATCCTCCATGCCGGACTCCGCCCAGGCCAGGGTTTTTTCATCCAGATACAGCATATCCAGCAGGTCCTGCGGCCAGCCTTCGCCGCTCAGTCGGTTGAGCATGCGCCACGCCACGACCTGTACCGCCGGCAACTGGCTCCACATGCTGTCGTTCAGGCAGCGCCAGTGGTTGACATCGATTGTGTCCGGGTTTTCGATTTGATCGCGGCAGGTACTGCAAATGAGTATGCTCTCCTCGGCGCTGCCATTTGAAGAGGGAGGCACTTCAAAGATGCTCAGCTGTTCCGATGCCGTACATAATTCACATCGGGATGCGCTGCGTTCATGTAATGTTTTTTCTGTATTCATGTGGTCTTTTATCGAGATGGGATCGTTTGTCAGTCAAAATTCATCCGCTGAAGAGTGACTTTCCTGCATAAAAAACCGGTAATGTTACCAGACAGCTTCATTGCAGCTCCAGTTCTTTCACCTTCCGGGTCAGGGTGTTTCTGCCATAACCCAGCAGATTTGCCGCTTCATGACGCTTGCCCTTGGTATGCTTGAGAGCGGCATTGATCAGATGGGCTTCGACGATGGCAATGGTCTGTTTGGCCAGTTCCGGTGTTCCCGACAGAAGCTGTTGTTCAATCCAGGTTTGCAGCAATGTCTGCCAGTCGCCTTCTCCTTCGGCTCCGTTCGGTTCGCTGTTGGTTGCCAATAGTTCCGGTGGCAGGTCGCTCATGTGAATTTCCCGTCCCGAGGCCATAACGGTCAGCCAGCGGCAGGTGTTTTCCAGTTGCCGGACATTGCCGGGCCAGGTCAGCGTGCTGAGAAAGGCTTCGGCATCAGGGGTCAGGGTCTTGATTTCGGTATTCAATTCCTTTGCCGCCTGCGCCAGGAAATGGCGTAGCAGCAAGGCAATGTCCTGGCGGCGTTCACGCAGCGGGGGGATATTGATGCGGATGATGTTCAGACGGTGAAACAGATCTTCGCGGAAGCGCCCCTCTTTTACCAGTATGTCGAGGTTCTGGTGGGTTGCTGCGATAATGCGCACATCGACCTTCAGGGAGGCATGCGCGCCGACTGGATAGAATTCGCCGTCGGCCAGTACCCGCAGCAGCCGGGTCTGCAATTCGGTAGGCATGTCGCCAATCTCGTCGAGAAACAGGGTGCCGCCATTGGCCTGTTCGAAACGGCCGGCACGCCTGGTCTGCGCGCCGGTGAAGGCGCCCTTTTCATGGCCGAACAGCTCCGATTCCATCAGGTCCTTGGGAATTGCCGCCATGTTCAGGGCAATGAAGGGTTTGTCGCTGCGCGGGCTGTGCCGATGCAGGGCCTTGGCAACGAGTTCCTTGCCGGTGCCGGATTCGCCATTGATCAATACCGTGATATGGGAGCGCGCCAGTCGGCCGATGGCGCGAAACACTTCCTGCATGGCCGGCGCTTCGCCGATGATTTCCGGTGCGGCCTGCTGCAGAGGCTGCTCGGTTGTTTTTCGCCGACTGTCCTGGAGCTGTCTGTTGTGCTGACAGGCGCGCTGCACCAGATCGATCAGTTCCTGAATGTCGAAGGGTTTGGGCAGGTACTCGAATGCCCCGCTGTGAAATGCGGATACCGCACTTTCCAGGTCGGAGTGCGCGGTCATGACGATCATCGGTAAATCCGGGTGCGTGGTCTGAACCTTCTGCAACATTTCCAGCCCGTCCATGCCGGACATGCGAATGTCCGTCAGAATGGCATCCGGTCTGTTGTGCAGTAATGCCTCCAGCAGTTCATCGGCATTGGCGAAGCTGCGGGTTTTGAAAGTGGATTTTTGCAGGGCTTTTTCAATGACCCAGCGGATCGAAGTGTCATCGTCGACGACCCAGACCTGATCAGGGTTGCTCATCAATATTCTCCACGGGTAAGTAGATGGAAAAAACGGTATAGCCGGGTTTACTGCTGCATTCGATCATGCCCTGGTGTTGATTGATCAGTGACTGGGCGATGGGCAGGCCCAGGCCGGTGCCTTCGGTCCGGTCGGAAATCAGGGGATAGAAAATCTGGTTGATCATATCTTTTTTGATGCCTGGGCCGTGGTCGATAATATCTATTTTTATGGCCAGTCTGTAGCGCCGGTGATTGATGGTTGCCTGTCGGTCTATGCGGGTTTTCAGGGTGATTTCACCCTGGTTGTCCAGGGCCTGAACGGCATTGCGCACGATGTTCAAGACTGCCTGTATCAGTTGATCCAGGTCTGCCTTGAGCATCGGAATGCTGGGGTCATAATCCTGTTTGATGGAAATCTGCCCGGTTGTTTCGGCAAGAACCAGCTGTCTTACCCGTTCCAGCACCTCATGAATGTTCAGTGCCGTTTTATGCGGCGGCTTGTTGGGGCCGAGCATCCTGTCCACCAGTTCCCGCAGCCGGTCCGATTCGGCAATGATGATACGCGTATATTCGCTGAGTTCGGCATTCTGCAGCTCCATATCCAGCAGCTGGGCGGCGCCGTGGATTCCGCCCAGCGGATTCTTGATTTCATGAGCCAGTCCGCGCACCAGCATTCGGGCGGAATGCTGCTGTTCCAGCAGTTTTTCGCCCCGGGAAATGCGCAGATGCCGGTCGACAGGCTGCAGCTCGACGATGACATCGGTAACGATGCCGTCTTCCAGGAGCGGCGTGGCACTCAGATTGGCGGTGATCAGCTGCTTGGGAAACTCCAGGCTGAGTTCCCGATCGACCAGCACCTCGTTGGTAGCCAGGCAATGCTGCAGGTCTTCGATAATGGCGTCATTGGCATTTTTGAACAAACTTTCTGCCGGCAAGCCGGCCAAATGACGGGCGCTGTCGGCGAACAGAATTTCTCCGGCATTGTTGATATAGGTCAACTTCAGGGTGTGGTTGAACAGCATGATGACGCTGTTCAAATGATCGAGAATTTTTTTATGCACGGAGTAGCAGGATTTGGCAGAGTGTTCTGGCAATAGAAACAAGCAATAACCAGGCCAAAAGGTGGCGCCGGATATTTCCGGTGGCATTGCGCGATGCGTTTTTGGACCTGGTTGCGCGGCGTGACGTTGGCGGACCGGTTACGCTGGAAGTCAGGTACAAGAGCGTTCCTGGTCAATGATATCAGCAGCATGAAATCTATCTAACGATTTGTGATCAGCTGCCCTAGGGCGGTGACAGTGGAAATTGGCATTTGCAGCAGGTCTGGATTTTTCTGTTGGTGAATGTGCGGGATGTAAATGTAGGGACTGCATGGAAACAGATAAGACCTTCAAAGAAGGATGTTAGTTTCAAGAAAGGGGGTATTTTATGTCATATGCACCATATGAGTGCATTTTAGGGGGTGTTATTTTGCTCGCGATGCCGACCGGAAACGTCTGCGGATGGTTGCTGCGGGAAATTGTCCGTCTGTTTCCTTGAGTCGGCGGAGTGAATTATATTATGATCAAAGCACAACCTTCAGCGTGTCTGTTTACGGAGCTCGATATGAAAACTACAATAATGCGGCTTGCTCGGATCTTTTTTCTCGGATTTTCCATTCTGTTGTGCTGGTCTGGCACAGTGCAGGCCGGCAACGCAACGGCAGACAAGAAGGCGCACCGGTTGTATCAGGACAACTGTGCCAGCTGTCACGGTGCGGACTACGGTGGTTATCTGGCTCCGGCATTGAATGCGGAAACGCTGCAGGGACGCAGTCCCACGGCATTGCGCAGTCTGATCATGGTGGGCAGCTTCGATACGCTGATGCCGCCATTTTACGGCCGCTTGTCCGATGACGATATCCGCCTGCTGGTCGGACACATCCAGAAAACCCCCAGGCAGCCCAATCCGGAATGGACCCTCGAGGACATGAAGGCGTCCCTGAAGATCTATGTCAAGGATGAAAGCAAACTGCCGACCGCGCCGACTTACCGGATTGGCGGCATGGACGATCTGATCGGCGTGGCGGCGCGCGGCAAGTATGGCCGCGGCAACGGTTCCGAGGCCATCTTCATCGACAGCGGCAGCCATCGCCAGGTCGGCAGGGTGCCCACCGTCACCGCCGCGCACATCATCGACTTCAATCCAGCCAGGCCGCGCTGGGCCTATGTGAAGACCGACACCGCGGAAATCTATAAGGTCGACCTGTATTCCATGCAGGCGGTGCGCAGCATCAAGACCGGTTTCAACGGCCCCGGAATGGGCGTCTCCCGGGATGGCAAGTACATTATGGCCGGTGCGTTCGTTCCGCATGTCGCGGTCATTCTCGATGCCGATACCCTGGAGCCACTGAAGACTTTCCAGCTGGAAGGCGTCGATCCGGACGGCAAGTTCGTCAGCTCCGATTCCGGCATGGTGATCGGCACGCCGTTTGCCGATATCTTCGCCATCGCCCTGGAGAATGCCGGGCAGGTCTGGATCGTGGATTTGCAGGAAGGTTTTCCGGTCACGAAAATAAAAAATGTCGGCCGGCATCTGCATGACGCCTTCCTCACCCATGGTGGCCGGAAGCTGATGGTCGCCTCCTATGACGACAGTATCGTTGCCGCCATCGATCTCCAGCAGCGCAAGCTGATCAAGAAGCTGCCGGCTGGCTGCGTGCCGCATGTCGGCGGCGGCGCGGCGGTCGTCGTGGATGGCCGGACGCTGGGTTTCGGCACCAATTTCGGAACCTGCGACAAGACCGTGGTCAGTGTCTGGGATCTGGATAAAATGGAATTGCTCAAGCAGGTGCCGGTATCCGGGGGCACCGAATCTCCCGCCGCGCACGCCAATGCTCCCTATGTCGCGGTGGACATCATCAGCAAGGACAGGCGGGCGCGCACCATTCAATTGATCGATAAAAAGACCCTGGAGGTGGCGAAGACGCTGGATGTCGGCGGCCATGCCTATTTTCCGGAGTACAGCGCCGATGGCAGATACCTGTATGTCAGCGCCGGTTACAATGGCGATGAGGTGGTCGTTTATGACTCGACCACGCTGAAAAAAGTGGCGGCAATTGCCATGGAGAGTCCGGCGGGTATTTTTTCCCGTGGGCGGGTCAAATACATGACCCGTGGTTTGTCTCCCGATGTCATGCAGGAGTAGGGGCATGAAAAATATGACAGTTTTTCTGACCATGGGCATTGCTGCCTGGTTCGCAGGCAACACCCATGCGGCCAGTCCCTATGCCGGAAAAGCCAAGGCCGCGGCGGTCTGCGCACAGTGCCATGGCATCCGCTCGCCGGCCGCCGAGGCGCCTTTTCCGGTTCTGGCAGGTCGGGATGTACAGTACTTGCGCATGGCGTTGAAGCAGTATCGGGACAAGACCCGCACTGCGCCGATCATGAACAACATTGCCGGTTCCCTGAGCGACCGGGACATCGATGATATCACTGCGTACTACAGCAGAGTGACACCCTGATCGGGATGTGGCGCTGTTTGCTGCTGCTGTGTTTCGCCACCAGTGCCGCAGCCGGTAAGCCTGATCCGCAGCGGCAGCGGGAACTGCGCAGTCTGCTGAAAAACGACTGCGGCGCCTGTCATGGTCTGACCCGAAAAGGTGGCCTCGGCCCGCCACTGCTGCCGGAAGCCCTGGCCGGAAAGAGTGACGCCGAGCTGCTGCGGACCATTCAGGAAGGCCGCCCGGGAACGGCCATGCCGCCCTGGAAGCCGTTTGTCGATGCCGATGAAACCTTGTGGCTGATTGAAGAACTTTTGCGAAAACAACCGGTTTCCATGGAGCACGGCGGGTAGTGCTCGCCGTGCTCCTTCGGTCTGCCAGAAGAGAGCTTGCCCAGGCGTTTTGCCGGATGCGTTTTACTTATCCGTCTCACGGAAAATTTTCCTGTAGTTCATGATGTTGGCCGGATAAGCACAGCGCATCCGGCGCGGCGGCTTGTCTGTCGGGATGACAATCAGTAACTGAAAAATGCATCAACTCATAATCAATTCCCTATGATCGAGATCAATAAATCAATCGACAAATCGGTGCCGCTGCTGTTGCTCCTCCTCTATCTGCTGGGCAATGTCTGTTTGGCGGAGCTTCGCGGAAGCGGTGATCTGGGGGTGGTGATCGAGCGGGAGAGAGGCAGCGTGCTGATCATCGAGACCAGCAAGCGCTCGATTCTGGCCCGTGTCGAAAAGCTGGGTGATCTTTCCCATGCCTCGGTGGTGTTTTCCAGGGATCAGCGCTATGCCTATGTATTTGGCCGGGACGGCGGTCTGAGCAAGATCGATCTGCTGCAGGACAAGCTGGTCAGGCGGGTGGTGCAGGCCGGCAACAGTATTGGCGGTGCGATTTCCCAGGATGGCAGATTCATTGCCGTGGCCAATTACCAGCCGGGCGGGGTGAAGATTTTTACCTCTGATACGCTGGAACTGGTGGCGGATATACCCGCGGTGTACGGGGATGACAAGCGCTCCCGGGTGGTCGGGCTGGTCGATGCGCCGGGCAGGCAGTTTGTCTACAGCCTGTTCGATGCCGGTGAAATCTGGCTGCTGGATATGCGGGACCCTTCCCGAATCGAAATTCAGAAATTCAGCGACATCGGCAGACAGCCCTATGATGCCCTGCTGACCCCGGATGGCCGCTATTATCTGGCCGGCCTGTTTGGTGAATCCGGGCTGGCGCTGCTGGACCTCTGGCATCCGGAAGAGGGCGTGAAACGCATTTTACCGGAATACGGCAAGGATGATGAAAAACTGCCGGTGTACAAGATGCCGCATATGGAGGGCTGGTCGGTCACCGGGAATCTGGCTTTCGTGCCGGCCGTCGGTCTGCATCAGGTGCTGGTGATCGATATGTTGCAGTGGCGGCTGGTAAAAAGCATTCCGGTTGCCGGGCAGCCGGTGTTCGTCATGGCCCGGCCCGATGGCAGGCAGATCTGGGTGAATTTCGCCTTCCCGGACAATCAGCAGGTGCAGGTCATCGATGTTGAGGATTTATCGGTCAGCAGGACGCTGCAGCCGGGCAAAGGCGTGCTGCATATGGAGTTCACGCCACGCGGCGAGGAGGTCTGGATTTCGGTGCGTGACGACAACCAGATCCTGGTCTACGATACCCGGAGTTTTCAGGAGATGGCACGCCTGCCTGCGGTCTCTCCCAGTGGTATTTTCTTCACTTCCCGCGCCGCGAAAACAGGTTTGTAAGCCATGTTGAACGAATTGCAGAAACGGCTGCTGAACGACTATCAACGGGATTTTCCGCTCTCTTCGCAGCCCTATCGGGATATCGCCGCCGAACTCGGGGTTGCCGAAGCGGAGGTGTTGACTGCCCTGCAGTATTTGATCGACCAGGGCTACATCAGCCGGGTAGGGCCGGTGATTGCGCCCAACCGGGTCGGCAGCAGCGCGCTGGTGGCGATGCGGGTGCCTCCGGAGCGCCTGCAGCAAGTGGCCGAGTGGATCAGCCGCTTCCCAGAGGTCAATCACAATTATGAACGGGAACACCACTACAATCTCTGGTTCGTGCTGATCGCCAGCGACCGGCAGCACCTTCAGGCGGTGCTCGACGAGATTGAAAAACAGACAGCCGTGCCAGCCATGCAGCTGCCCATGCTGACCGACTATGGTATCGATCTGGGCTTCGAACTGGACTGGAATGATGGATCCGTTTGACCGGCGTTTGCTGGAGGCCATTCAGCAGGGCTTGCCGATAACACCGCGACCCTATGCGGCCATTGCCGAGCGGCTGGGGATCCAGGAGGCGGAACTGATCGAGCGTCTCGCTGTGCTCAGGCGGCAGGGATTGATCAAGCGGCTGGGGGTGATCGTCAGACATCGGCCGCTGGGTTATACCGCCAATGCCATGATCGTCCTGGATGTTCCCGATCGGTTGGTGGCGCAGATCGGCGGGCATGTCAGCCGCTTCGGTTTTGTCACTCTGTGCTACCGGCGACCGCGCCACGGCGAGCAGTGGCCCTACAACCTGTATTGCATGATCCATGGCAAAAGTCGCGGCAGGGTGCTACAACAATTCCAGCAGCTCAGCGACTCCTGTGGCCTGAGACAGTTTCCTGGAGAGGTGCTGTTCAGCCGGCGTTGCTTCAAGCAGCGTGGCGCCTTGTACCGTTCTTGTCATGGCGGTGACCGTGCCCTGCCCATTTAAGCTGCTGCAAGACGATGGATGATATGGATCGCAGGATCATCAATCGTCTGCAGCAGGGCTTTCCCGTCTGTGACTCCCCCTATGAACAGGCTGCCAGGGAGCTGGGCCTGAGTGGCGAGGAATTGATTGAGCGTATCGGGGGTCTGCTGACGGCAGGGGTGCTGTCCCGCTTTGGCCCGCTTTATCATGCCGAGCGCATGGGTGGGGCGCTGATGCTGGTGGCGCTGCAGGTGCCAGAACAACGTTTTTCCGAAGTTGCCGGCATTGTCAATGCCTTCCCTGAAGTGGCGCACAATTATCGGCGCAACCACCGTTTCAATATGTGGTTCGTGCTTGCCACCGAGCAGTGTTCACGGATACCGGAGGTTATCGACAGTATCGAAAAAGATACCGGGCTGAAGGTCTACAGGATGCCCAAGATCGAAGAATACTATGTCGGTCTGAAGCTGGAGGCCTGATGGAAATTACAGATCTGGACCGTAAAATCATTCAGGCGACACAAGCCGGCCTGCCGTTGACCAGGCATCCCTACAGGACCATTGCCGCTCAGTTGGGTGTGTCCGCGGAACGGGTGATGCAGAGAATGACCGCGATGCTGGAAGCCGGAGTGATTCGGCGCATCGGTGCGGTGCCCAATCATTACAGACTGGGGTACCACTATAACGGCATGACGGTCTGGGATGTCGAGGATGTCCAGGTGAATGGCATGGGGGAAAGGATTGGAAAATTGTCTTTTGTCAGCCATTGCTACCAGCGTCCCCGGCACCTGCCGGAATGGCCCTATAATCTGTTTGCCATGGTGCATGGCAGGACTGAAGCGGAGGTGGCGGTGCAGATACAGCAGATCGCCAGTCTTCTTGGTGAACACAGCCGGGGGCATGAAGTGTTGTACAGCAGTCGTATTTTAAAGAAAACGGGTTTGAGAATCGAGAAATAGACGATGTTTCGTGTGAGCCGCTATATGCGCGAATTACTGCAGCCAACGCCCTTGCAGCCGGTGCGCCAGCCGTCTGGCCCGGTGGTGATCTGGAATCTGATCCGGCGCTGCAATCTGGCCTGCAGGCATTGCTATACCACATCCGCGGACATCGATTTTCCCGGTGAGCTGACAACAGCGGAAATTTACCGGGTGATGGATGATTTGAAGGGCTTCGGTGTGCCGGTGTTGATCTTTTCCGGCGGCGAGCCGCTGCTGTATCCGGATATCTTCGCCATATCGCGGCGCGCCAGGGACATGGGCTTCTATGTCGCGCTGTCCAGCAATGGCACGTTGATCGATGAGCAGAATATCGATGCCATTGCCGCGATCGGTTATCAGTATATCGGCATCAGTCTGGACGGCATCGGCCGGACCCATGATACCTTCCGCCGCAAGCAGGGCAGCTTCCAGGCGGCCATGCACGGCATCAGGCTTTGTCGGGAGCGGGGCATCAAGGCTGGCATCCGTTTCACATTGACGCAGGACAATGGCGACGATTTCAATGCCGTTTTGCAGTTGCTGGATGATGAGGATATCGACAAGTTCTACCTTTCGCACCTGAACTATGGCGGCCGGGGCAACAGAAACCGTCGCGACGATGCCGCTTATGCCCTGACCCGTCGGGTCATGGATGAATTGTTCGATATTTGTCTGCAGTGGCAGCAGCAAGGCAAGCACAGGGAGATCGTCACCGGCAACAACGATGCCGATGGCGTGTATTTTCTGCATTGGGTGCGGCGGCATTTTCCGGAGCAGGCAGGACACCTACAGGCCATGCTGGAGCAGTGGGGCGGTAATGCCTCCGGCATCAATGTCGCCAATATCGACAATCTGGGCAATGTCCATCCCGACACCTTCTGGTGGCATCACAATCTGGGCAATGTCCGGGAGAGACCCTTCTCGGAGATCTGGCCGGATATCTCCGATCCGTTGATGGCCGGCCTGAAACAGTCGCCCCGGCCGTTGCAGGGACGCTGCGGCAGCTGTCATTTCCAGCGTATCTGCAATGGCAACACCCGGGTCAGGGCGCAACAGCTAACCGGCGATCCCTGGGCCGAAGACCCCGGCTGCTATCTGACCCTGGAAGAGACGCAATCCTTGTAAAACCAATTCACGCGCCCAAACGATGCGCCTCCTGCCGTCGGCACATCCTATCGTAGGAGCGGCTTCAGCCGCGATTTCCATGTTGGCACGTCGCTGGGTCACCCATTAGCCTGCCGTTGTCAATAGGCCAAACAAACCCGTCAAGCAAAACCGGGTTTTCTGTACGTTACCCTTCCATGGGAATAATTCATCCTGTCGTTGAACCGGTGGACTTCGTGTGTCGCGAGGCCCGAGAGTG
>JAJRWJ010000477.1 GCA_024276805.1 Gammaproteobacteria bacterium | reverse complement strand
TTGGCCTGGACGATCTGCCAGGATGTGGCGACCGGAACCGTGGCGAATATCTTGTCGTTTTTTTCCTGTTCATTGCTGGCAGTTGCAGCGATGTCGAGCAGCATTTCCGGGGTAAAAATCCCTTTTCGCCATTTTTCCGCCATATTCAGGCGCACTGATTCGGAAACGAGAATCAGATTCCTGGCGGTCTCAACTTCATGAGCGATGATTTTTTGTTTTTGCGAAGTATAATAATAATACAGGGTGCCGGTGACCACTATGGCCAGAAAAGCCAATGTCACTGCCACCACTTTGATGCCAACAGAATACCAATTCATTGTTATCGAAGCCCTATTTCTTGTACGGATTGTCTATCAACCGTTTGAACAGCAGGTTTTCAGGAATACTGATTAAAATATAGGCATGCTTTTTGAAATTGTCCAAAAAAAACACTGTCATTCAGCTATTTCGTTATACTTGTCGTGGATATTTCGTGGTCGCCATTTTCAATGGCCCAATGACCAGCGCCAGCTTTGCTGCCGGAAATTTTTTATCGCCGGATCCCGGTAATATTTGTATGTCTGATGGAAAAAATTAAAGTATTGTTTGTCTGTATGGGCAATATTTGCCGCTCTCCGACGGCCGAGGGGGTATTCACTAAAATCATTCGTGAACAGAGTCTGGAGGATCGTTTCCTGGTCGATTCGGCAGGTACGCATGCCTACCATGTCGGCGAGGCCCCTGATCTGCGCGCCCAGCGGGCGGCAAGGGACAGGGATGTGGAGTTGCAGCATATACGCGCCAGGAAAGTGGTGATTGGGGATTTCACCGACTTCGATTATATTCTGGCAATGGATGGTGACAATTATGAAACCCTGCTTCAGGCCTGTCCTGAAGAGGCGGTGCACAAGATCAGATATTTTCTGGAATATGCGCCACATCTGCCGGTGCGGGAAGTGCCCGATCCCTACTATGGTGGAAAATACGGATTTGAAAGAGTGATCGATCTGGTGGAGGAAGCCGCTACCGGATTTCTTGAAACATTGAAAAAAACAGGAGAATTATCATGAGAAAAGCAAAAAAAATATTACTGATGCTGCTGGCTGGAATGCTGCTGTCCGGAACGGGTTTTCTTCACGCCCGGGAAAAGCCGGCCGACGGCCCCGTCACTCATGTCGTTCTGGTCTGGCTGAAAGACCCTGGAAATGCCGCTATGCGCAGTAAATTCGTTGCCGCCAGCAAGTCCCTGAATGACCTGCCGGGAATCATCAATCGCCAGGTCGGCATCGTCATGCCCAGCGACCGGATTATTGTCGACGATACCTTCGATGTCGGCGTGGCCGTGACTCTGAAGGATAAAAAAGCCCTGCAGGCCTATATGCAAAATCCAAAGCACAAAAAAATTGTCCAGGAGCAGTTGAAGCCACTGGTGAATCGCATCGTCGCCTACGATTTCATCAGCGAATAGGAGCAAGTCATGGCCATTGTGACGACCACCAGGGATTATCAGGACGGTACAGTGCAACTCGAGGCTTTCATTGCCTATGATGATTCCGGCGCAGGCAGAAGGCCGGCTGTATTGATCAATCATGCCTGGGCCGGGCGGGATGCCTTCGTCGAGCAGAAGGCGGTCAGGTTGGCGGAGCTGGGCTATGTCGGCTTCGCCCTGGACATGTATGGCAAAGGAGTGCTTGGTGGCAGTATCGAGGAAAATGCGGCATTGATGCAGCCATTCATCGATGACAGGTCCCGGCTGCAAAAACGCATTCTCGCGGCATTCACCGAAGTCCGGCGGCTGCCCTGGGTCGATGCTGGAAAAATTGCCGCAATCGGCTTTTGTTTCGGTGGACTTTGTGTGCTCGATCTGGCCAGAACGGGAGCCGACATCCGGGGGGTGGTCAGTTTTCACGGCCTGCTGGGTGCGCCGGAAAATCTCTCCGGGACCACTATTGCCGCGAAAGTTCTGGTGCTGCACGGCCACGACGACCCGATGGTGCCTCCCGAACAAGTCAGTGCCCTGCAGCAGGAACTGACTACGGCAGGCGCCGACTGGCAGGTGCATGTCTATGGACATACCATGCATGCCTTCAGCAATCCGGTCGCCAATGATCCGGATTTTGGCACCGTCTATCAACCCGCTGCCGACCGGCGCTCATGGAATTCCATGCAACAGTTCTTGCAGGAAATTTTTCTGGATTCCGCGTGATCCATTTATCTTCAAGGGTCAGACTGCAGGCCGGATAAGCGAAGCGCATCCGGCGATACCAGCCATTTTGCCGGATGCATTGTTGTGTCATTTCGACCTGCTGGAGTAATCTTTGCGCGCATTGTCGCCAGATTTTCTAAAGGCGCATCCTTTGACAGTAATGTTCTGCATGTTGCGCGCCATGAGCAGACTGTGAAATGGCTACAGAGATTCTCCCTGCGTGCTGCAAATGGCTTCGACTCTGCCTGTTTAATTTGTTATAATTCCACTGTTTTTCAAGTTGGTTTAAACCTTTAGCCCGGGCGCGCAAATGGATTGCCACAGTTCGCGTCGGGATAAACCGCGATGCCGGTTAGCTGATCAATATCCCAGCAGCTAACCGGCATTTCTTTTGTATAAAGCAGGATCAATGTCAGAGTCAGACTTCGCCAAAGAAATTATTCCTGTCAATCTCGAAGACGAGATGAGGCAGTCCTACCTGGATTATGCAATGAGCGTCATTGTCGGCAGGGCGCTTCCCGATGTCAGGGATGGTCTGAAGCCGGTGCATCGCCGTGTTCTCTATGCGATGAGCGAGCTG
>JAJRWJ010000476.1 GCA_024276805.1 Gammaproteobacteria bacterium | reverse complement strand
GTTTTTTCACCCGCGCCGGTGCTCAGGCTGAAACCGAAAAGGCAGAAATGATCACTGCTGTCGATCAGCTGTACGTCGGAGCGCAGCACATAGAGCTGCAATTTCTTTTTCAGGATTGGCAGTAGTTCAACAGGGACGACGATCAGGAAAGTCTGCTGCCTTTTGCCAATCAGAAAAGAGCTGATGGTCCGTCCCTTGGCAGTGCAAAAGGCGCCAAAACTGCTTTTTGTTTCCGATACGTCACGGATATTGCAAGTCGTCTGTCCCTGCAGGAACTGTTGCGCATCGTTGCCGCTGACAGACAGCACTGCCAGATCGGGGACGGCATAAATCTTATTGAGGTGGTTTTCTGTATCCGGAAGGCAGGCGGGGGGCTGTCCGGAAAGGAATGCGGTATCTGTAGAAGTCAGAAAGTCTTGCCAGTCTTGATTCATGGGGATTGATCGCTATGCAGTGTGGCCGGTTTCAGGATGATGGTGCTCAGTGCCGGAAGATTGAGTGTAAGGGAAAACTCCTGGCCGTGCCAGGGAATTTCGGAAACAGTCAGGGTTTTTCCCAGGGAGTCTGGTTCCTGGCCGCCATAGCTGGCATCGTTGCTGTTCAGTATCACCGTATGGGGCGCAGGAAAAGGCACGCCGACCCGAAAATCGAAGCGCGATACGCTGGAAAAGTTGCTGACGATGACCAGGGCCAGGCGTGGATCCTTGGCCTTGCGTAAAAAGACGATGATGCTTTGCTGATGGTTGCCGGCATCGATCCAGGAGAATCCGGCTGCCCTGCAGTCGTTTTCAAACAGGGGGGGCTCGCTGTGGTACAGCTGGTTCAGCTTCTGCAGATAGCGTTTCAGGGCACGATGGGATTCCCGTTCCAGAAGCTGCCATTGCAGTTCACCGGACTCGTTCCACTCTTCGATCTGGGCAAATTCCGCGCCCATGAAATTGAGTTTTTTTCCGGGGTGCGTGAACATGAAGGAAAACAGCAGTCGCAGATTGGCGAATTTCTCCCATTCCGTGCCCGGCATCTTGTTGTACAGCGATCCCTTGAGATGCACCACTTCGTCATGGGAAAGGGAGATGATGAAATTTTCCTCGAAGGCGTAGTCCAACACGAATACCAGCTGATGGTGTTTTTCCGGGCGGTTTTCCGGCGTTGTCTGCATGTAGCCGAGGACATCGTGCATCCAGCCCATATTCCACTTGAAGCCGAACCCCAGTCCACCGGCGTCGGTGGGTCGGGAGACGCCTGGCCAGGAAGTGGATTCCTCGGCGATCATCATGACCCCGGGAAACCTGGCGTGCACGATGGCGTTGGTGTGCTTCAGGAATTCGATGGCTTCCAGGTTTTCATTGCCACCGTATTTGTTCGGTATCCATTCGCCCGGTTTTCGGGAATAATCCAGATACAGCATGGATGCCACGGCATCGACGCGCAGGCCATCGAAATGGTAGCGTTCCAGCCAGAACAGGGCATTGGCGATCAGAAAATTCTCCACTTCGTGGCGTCCGTAATTGAAAATCAGGGTGCCCCAGTCCTTGTGCTCCCCCTGTCTGGGATCAGCATGTTCGAACAGGTGGGTGCCGTCGAATTGCGCCAGGGCATGGGCATCCTTCGGGAAATGTCCGGCCACCCAGTCCAGCAGTACGCCGATACCATGCTGATGGCATTGGTCGATGAATGCCATCAATTGTTCGGGTTTGCCCAGGCGCGACGTGGGGGCATAGAAGTTGGAAACCTGATAGCCCCATGACGGTTCGTAGGGATGCTCTGCGATAGGAAGCATTTCGATATGGGTAAAGCCCATTTCCCTGACATAGGGGATAAGGCGCTGCGCCAACTGCTGATAATCGAGATGACGGCCATCCAGTCCTCGCATCCAGGACCCCAGGTGTACTTCATAGATGCTGATCGGACTGCGCCAGAGGTTCTGGCGGCCACGTTGTTCCAGCCAGCCGGCATCACCCCAGTGATGGATGTCATCGATGTCGTAGACGATACTGGCGGTGTCCGGGGCTGTCTCCATGTACAGCGCAAAAGGGTCGGATTTCAAAAAACAGTCGTTGCTGTGGGAGCGGATGCTGAATTTATACAGTTCGCCGTTGCCCAGATTGGGCAGAAAAAGTTCCCAGATGCCGGAGTCGTCGTGCCGTTGCATGGGGTGGCAGCGTTGATCCCAGTGATTGAAAGGTCCGACCACGCTGACGGCCCAGGCGTTGGGCGCCCAGACGGCAAAACTGACACCTTCGATGTCCCCGTATTCGTTGAGGTGGGCGCCCAGTTTTTCATAGAGCTGATAGTCATTGCCCTGGGCAAATAACGCCCTGTCTTCGCTGCTGACATGCATAACTTGCAAGGCATAGGGGTCCAGAATGTGGTAACGGTAACCAGCGGCCTCGATAATATGGATACTGTAGTTGGAATTGACAAGGGTGTGCGGAACCACAGCCTGCCACAAGCCGTCTTCACATAGCCGCTGCATTTCGAACCACAGGCCTTGCTGTTCGGGAAAGACGACGTAAGCTTGTTGGGCCAGCGGAAGAATTGCCCGTATTGACGCAAAATTCTCGCCGGCATGGTGATGTGGACCAAGAATACCGAAGGGATCATCGAGTTTACCGTGAAACAGACGCTGAATCACTTCTTGCGCAATCGGCAGAGGGTCGACAGGCTGGCAGGTCAAGAGCAGCGTATCAGTGAAATCCGGAGCATGTTTTTGCAACAGCTGTCGGTAAATGCCGCAAGCCCCGAAATCCGAGCGGAAACCATCGACATGATATTTTTCCAGCCAGAACCGCGCATGGGAAAGGAACAGGCAGCGCACTTCCGGTTTGTCGATGGCGAAGCAATACCGATGGCGGTCCTGATTGTGCTGTTCATATAGGGGGTTGCCATCGAAACAGTCCAGATTTTGCTGTGGCAAGCTGCTGCGGGAAAAGATACCATCGACCAGCACCTTCAGGCCATGCCTGTGGCAGCGATCGATAAAGTCCTGTAGTCGTCCAGGGTTGGCCAATGCCGGGTGCACGGCGAAATAGCTGGCAATGCCACTGTTTTGCGGGTACAGGCCGCTGATTTCGAGATGGGTGGTGCCGCGTTCTTTTAACACTGTCAATTCAGCATCGGCAATGGCCAGTTCCTGTGCTGATGTTTGTCCGGAGCTGCCGGTGAGTGGGAAAATCCAGGGGGCCTGATTGTCTCTTTGTACTCGGCGGCCATCTCTG
>JAJRWJ010000064.1 GCA_024276805.1 Gammaproteobacteria bacterium | reverse complement strand
AGAACAACCGGGTCCATTGCCAGACGACGGTCAAGACCAATGGCCAGACCGGGGTGGAAATGGAGGCGCTGAATGCCACGCAGGTCGCGCTGCTGACCATTTATGATATGTGCAAGGCCGTGGACCGCGGCATGTGTATACAATCGGTCAGACTGCTGGAAAAAACCGGGGGGAAATCCGGGCACTGGCAGCGGCAGGCTGAATAATCACTGTACCCCGGCATGTAGGGTGTAGAGCGGATAAGAGCAGCGCCATCCGTCATTTGTCCTGTTTCCGGCGGATGGCGCTGCTACTATTGTCCTTCTCTCGAAGGTCATTTAAACCTTGTGATAGAGATCCGCACCCTCTTCCAGAAACTGTCTGGATTTTTCATCCATTCCCACAGCCAGCGCCTGCTGTTCATCGAGCTCTTTCTGCGCAGCATAGTCGCGGACGTCCTGGCTGATTTTCATGGAGCAGAAATGCGGCCCGCACATGGAACAGAAATGTGCTACCTTGGCCGATTCCTTGGGCAGGGTTTCATCATGGAAGGAACGCGCTTTTTCCGGATCCAGGCCCAGATTGAACTGATCCTCCCAGCGGAATTCAAACCTTGCCTTGGACATGGCGTTGTCGCGCGCCTGGGCTCCCGGGTGCCCCTTGGCCAGATCCGCGGCATGCGCGGCGATTTTGTAGGTGACGATGCCTTCCCGGACATCCTCCTTGTTGGGCAGGCCCAGATGCTCCTTCTGCGTCACATAGCAGAGCATCGCGCAGCCATACCAGCCGATGTTTGCGGCGCCGATGACCGACGTGATGTGGTCGTAGCCGGGGGCGATATCGGTGGTCAAGGGACCCAGGGTATAGAACGGCGCTTCGTCACAATCCTGCAACTGCTTTTCCATGTTGACCTTGATCATCTGTAGCGGCACATGCCCGGGCCCTTCGATCATCGTCTGTACATCGTGTTTCCAGGCGATCTGGGTCAGCTCCCCCAGGGTTTCCAGTTCAGCAAACTGTGCTTCGTCGTTGGCATCGGCAATGGAGCCGGGGCGCAGGCCGTCGCCCAAGGAGAAGGACACGTCATAAGCCTTCATGATTTCACAGATTTCCTCGAAATTGCTGTACAGGAAACTTTCCGTGTGATGCGCCAGACACCATTTGGCCATGATCGAGCCGCCGCGTGAAACGATGCCGGTCAGGCGTTTGGCGGTCATCGGTACATGATGCAGACGCACCCCGGCATGGATCGTGAAATAGTCCACGCCCTGCTCCGCCTGCTCGATCAGGGTATCGCGGAAGATTTCCCAGGTCAGTTCCTCCGCCTTGCCATCGACTTTCTCCAGGGCCTGATAGATGGGCACCGTGCCGATGGGCACCGGTGCATTGCGCAGCAGCCATTCGCGGGTTTCGTGAATGTTTTTTCCGGTGGACAGGTCCATGATGGTATCCGCGCCCCAGCGTATCCCCCAGAGCATTTTTTCCACTTCCTCCTCGATGGAGGAAGTGACCGCAGAATTGCCCAGATTGCCGTTGATCTTGACCAGGAAATTGCGCCCGATAATCATCGGTTCCAGTTCCGGGTGGTTGATATTGCACGGAATGATGGCCCGTCCCCTGGCCACTTCGTCTCTGACGAACTCCGGCGTCATGACCTTGGGAATCGAAGCGCCATAGGCATGACCCGGATGCTGATTCCTGACCAGATCCTGCATCTCCTGCATATTCTGGTTTTCCCGTATCGCTATGAATTCCATTTCCGGTGTAATGATGCCTTTCCGGGCATAGTGCATCTGGGTGACATTGGCACCGCTTGTGGCACGCCTCGGCTTGCGTATATGACCGAAGCGCAGCTGATCCAGTTCTGCGTCGGCCAGCCGGGCACGGCCATAATCGGAGCTTGGACCACTCAGCAGTTCGGTATCGCCTCTTTCCCCGATCCATGCAGCGCGTATCGGGGCAAGCCCGGAACGCAGATCCACGGTGACTTTCGGGTCGGTATAGACGCCGGAAGTATCGTAGACGTAAACGGGGGTGTTTTTTTCCACACCAGTACTAAGCACGGTATCGGAAAGCGTGATTGTACGCATGGGAACCTGAATATCCGGGCGGCTGCCGGAAAGATAGACTTTTTCCGAAGCGGGATAGGGTTCGATTTTGACACTGCTGACAGCATCGGCGGTGATATCTTGGCGGACAGCGCTCATGCTTATCTCCTGAAAATTCAATAGACAAGGCGCAGGAAAATAGGGCTTTCCTACGCCGGTATTACCCGGGGTCAGGTTCAAAGGGTCTTTCTCAGCCTCAAAATGAAGCACCCCCAGCCTAATAGTGGATTGTTTCTAAATTAAAGGATATTGGCAATGATTGCAAGTGAGAAAAAAATTAATCTCCTGACATTACCGCTTGTTTAATAGGGTTTATTCCTTACCCGTGGGCAGACTTCTGAGGCTGGAAGAGAAAAATTTTAAATACCTTTGAACATTTCGGTTTAGAATGTCGCGGGTTTGTGCAACTTTTATGTATGGGGTAAGCGGTGGATCTGAAAAATAGCGGTCCGGTTGATAGTGCTGCACCGGGTGCAGGAAAAGAACTGTTTCGTATTGGCTGCGTCCTGCTGTTTATGGTCAGTATCATGATTTTCGTCACTATCATGACCAAACCAGCCGGCTCCCCCAGCCTGTTGCTCATCGCCGCCGTCATTGGCGGCTATATGGCCATCAACATCGGCGCCAACGATGTCGCCAACAATGTCGGCCCGGCTGTGGGCTCCATGGCGCTGACCATGACCGGCGCCATCGTCATTGCGGCAATTTTCGAAGCAACAGGCGCCATCGTGGCCGGCGGTGACGTGGTCAGCACCATCAAAAAAGGCATCATCGATCCCGTCCTGATCAACGATCCCGACACCTTCATCTGGTTGATGATGGCTGCGCTGCTGGCAGCTGCAATCTGGCTGAACATCGCGACCATTCTTGGCGCCCCGGTTTCCACAACCCATTCCATCGTGGGTGGCGTATTGGGAGCGGGCCTGGCCGCAGGTGGCCTGGGCATCGCCAACTGGGCGGTTTTTGGCAAAATCGTCGCCAGCTGGGTCATTTCTCCGGTATTCGGCGGTTTGATCGCTGCGGGCTTCCTGTATCTGATCAAACGCACCATCACCTATCAGGACGATATGATCACAGCGGCGCGAAAAGTTGTCCCGGTTTTGATCACGCTGATGGCCTGGGCTTTTTCCACATACCTGATCCTGAAAGGTCTGAAAAAGATATGGAAGGTTGAATTTTTGACCGCATCAGTGACAGGCCTGGCAATCGCCATCGGCATTTTTTTCCTGATCCGGCCGTTGATCAATAAAGCGGCCAACCTGGCCGACAACAGCAAAAGCAGCGTCAACGACCTGTTCACGGTACCGCTTATCTGCGCCGCGGCGCTGTTGAGTTTTGCCCATGGCGCCAACGATGTCGCCAATGCCGTCGGACCGCTTGCCGCGATCAACGACGCCATCATCAGCGGCGGCATCGCTGCCAAGGCAGCCATTCCGCTTTGGGTAATGCTGGTGGGCGCTTTGGGTATCGCCCTCGGCCTGACCTTGTATGGGCCGAAGCTGATTCGCACCGTGGGTAGCGAAATCACCGAGCTGGACAAAATGCGCGCCTTCTGTATTGCCATGGCCGCCGCTATTACCGTGATCATTGCCAGCCAGTTGGGTCTGCCAGTCAGTTCCACGCATATTGCTGTCGGCGGCGTATTTGGCGTGGGCTTTCTGCGTGAATACCTGAAACACAGCTATGCGAAAATGATCGAAGAGATCAAGGCGCATCACGCCGAACACAATCCGGAAAAAACAGAAGCGTTTCTGCTGGAATTCGAACAGGCATCCATCGAAGTCAAGGGGCAGTTGTTAAAGCAACTGAAGACCGATGCCAAACGCCTGCAAATCACCAAAACCGAACGCAAAAGTCTGAAAAAAGTCTATCGTGAGGATCTGGTCAAACGTACACATCTCTACAGGATAGCCTTGGCCTGGATCATCACCGTGCCACTGTCAGGACTGCTGGCGGCCATGCTGTTTTTCACCATCCGCGGCATGCTGCTGCCCTGAAAAAAAGTGGCTCACCAAAAGCAAAATCTCACTTACAGAGCGGCATCGGCCACATTTTTAGCCACTCACTCCACCCTGAAGTGCAGTCCTTTTGTCTGAACAACAATATTGTCGTCGGGAGCTGCTGAAATAAAGTCCTGCAATGTCTCCCTGATATCGTGATCGACAAACTGGGCCTTGCTTGCATCAATGATTACCGTGCTATTTTCATTGATTTTGCATAACAACTTTCTCAATAAGGGCTTGTTGAGAAATGAAACATCCTTGTTCAACGATAACAGAAAGTGATTCTCGTCCGTTTGCTGCAGTGTGATGGAAGCGTGATAATTGGCGCGGATGACAAAAAACAGGCCCACCGCAATACCGATGAGAATCCCTTGCAGCAAGTCTGTCAGCAAAATGGCAATCACTGTGACGACAAACGGTAAAAACTGTCCCCATCCCTGACGGTAAAGAGAAATAAACAATTGTGGTCTGGCCAGTTTATAGCCCGTTTGCAACAATATAGCGGCCAGACATGCCAAGGGAATCAAATTAAGAATGCTCGCCAGATAAAAAATACTGACGAATAACAGTATACCGTGTATAAAGCTGGCGATCCGGGTTCTTCCGCCGGCATTGATATTGGCCGAACTACGAACAATTACCGTAGTAATTGGCAAACCACCCAACAGACCACTGATGACATTTCCGATACCCTGGGCTTTCAATTCCCGGTTGGTAGGCGCGATACGTTTCAACGGGTCGAGTTTGTCCACGGCCTCCAGGCACAACAGGGATTCCAGGCTGGCGATAATGGCCAGCGTAACCGCCACCACATAAACCTGTGGATTACTCAAAAAATCAAAATCCGGCAAGGTAAACAATTGCAGGAATTGCCCGATATCCGTCGTGACCGGCAAGGTAACCGAATGTTTACCGGTCACCACCCAATCCGGCATCCAATGCTGCGCAAGACTGTTGAAAACCATGGCCGTGGCTACAGCGACCAAAGCGCCGGGAACCATTCGGATCAAAACAAAACGCTTCATCGAAGGTAAGTCCCAGACAATCAGAATGAGCAGCGACATTGCAGTAATCAGTGTAGCTCCTGAAGAAAAAGCACCAAAAGAAGAGATCAATTCCTGAAAGCTGGATTGTGCAGTTTCCTGCATGTAACTTTCATCCCCTTCAAAACTGATGTCATAGCCAACGGCATGGGGTATTTGCTTGATAATCAGAATAAGGCCGATCGCAGACAACATGCCTTTGATCACGGATGATGGAAAAAAGGCGCTGATCAGACCGGCGCGAAAATAACCCAGGGCGAGTTGCAAAATACCGGCCAATACCACGCTGACCAGAAACCCCTGATAGCTGCCCAGTTGTTCGATGGCGCTAAAGACGATGACAGTCAATCCCGCGGCGGGACCAGAAACACTGAGCTGTGAACCACTGGCCCAGGAAACCACGATGCCACCGACCATGCCGGCGATCAGACCGGAAAAAAGGGGGCTCCGGATGCCAGTGCAATTCCCAGGCAAAGTGGCAGGGCGACCAAGAATACAACTATCCCGGCAGGAATATCCTGTTTGATATGCTGCAGATAATATTCAAGGTGTTTATGAATCATTACCACTCTCCAGTGAGTTGCTACTAAATGGGTTCATATTGGTAAATTGGTGGGATGTCATCACCAGGATTAATGGTGATCAGGGAATTCAACAGTCCATCATCCAGATTATATACCCAACCATGCAACACGGGCCCATGTTGCTTGTCCCAGGCTTCCTGAACAATGGAAGTGTGTGACAGGGAATGCACCTGTTCAATGACATTCAAATCGACCAGCTTGCTGACCCGTTGTGTTTCCGTTTCCTGTTCATCAATCTCCGCCTGATGCAGGCGATAAGTATTTTTTATGTGCATCAACCACTTGTTGGTAATGACCAGGTTGGGATTCTGTCTGGCCAGCGCCGCTTTGACGCCACCACAATTATAATGGCCACAGACAACGATATGCTTGACCCGAAGTACATTGACCGCGTATTGCAATACACTCAGACAATTGAAGTCCGTGGCGATAACCTGATTGGCGATATTCCGGTGAATAAACATTTCCCCAGGCTGGGCATTGACCACAATTTCAGCCGGCACCCGGCTGTCTGAGCAACCTATCCATAATAGTTCCGGATTCTGTTGTTCAGCCATTTTTGAAAAAAAAGTGGGATTATCAGCGTTCATTTTACTGGCCCAGCTTCTGTTGTTGCTTAAAAATTCATCAATTGATTGCATATGTATTCCTTGCTGAGGATAGAATTAGAAAAGTGTGTTAATCGCAATAAACAATCCCAAAAAACAGATCAGGAGTGATCGGATTTTTTTAGCCAAGGGCTGTTGCCTCCAATGATCGACGAGCAGTCCCACAGCGTTTGAATATTGGTGGCGCAAATAACTTATGAAATGATTAAAAATGTCTGGGAGTCTTTTACATAATCGGTAGGCGCCGTATAAGGAGATTCCAAAACCAAAATAAGCAACGATCAACTGGCTCTGAAATTTGCTCAGATTCAAACCGTGCATGAGCAATTCCTCCAAAACACTTGCAATACTCTCTACGACTGCATGCGTGACAACCACAATCGCATGTACAAAATGTTCCGGAAAAAATAGCACATAACACAAAAATGTCGCTATCAGTATGTTGATCGTTTTTTTTCGGGCTGGCATATTTTCCAGACTCTTTATTCTTTCAATGTTCAAATAATTTATCCGGTATTTCGCATGCCTGCGGCTATTGCATTGATCGTACCCAACAACGGTTTTATCCTGGCGCTTTGCTTGTCCTTTTCCTGACCGGCGTGGCGTATTGAACGCAACAACCCAACTTGAATGAAATTCAAGGGCCCCAGATATTCATTGCGCCGGCGTAATGAAGCCGCCAGTTTCAGGTTCTCGGCAATCAACTCATCGTTTTCCGCAATTTCCAGGATCCATTTGACACAATGGTAATATTCACTGGCGATCATGGAGTGAATCCGCTTCCCCGTTTTGTCATCCATACACAATGCGGCATACTCCGAGGCCACCCGCATATCGGATTTGCACAGAGCCATTTGCGCATTGCTGAGCAAATTACGAAAAAACGGCCAGTCACGGTAAAGTGTCTGGAGGGTTGTCAAACGCTCGGTTTTGCCGGCGCACCAAGCCTGAAGGCTGGAACCAATACCATACCAGGCGGGAAAGGTCTGCCTGGATTGCGCCCAGGCAAATACCCAGCCAATGGCCCGGACAGATTGCTTGGAGCGATCCTGTTTTTTCCGATGGGAAGGGCGCGAACCAATATTCAATTGACTGATTTCCGATACCGGCGTGGCCTCGTAAAAATAATCCAGAAAACCCGCCGTATTTTCAGTGAGCTGTCGGTAGCTCTGCTCCCCCATCCTGGCCAGCTCATCCATGATGGCAATATTCTCGGGTTGGTCCCCGGCAACCGGCTTGATCAGACTGACACTGGCCTTGAGCAGCCCGGTGACGCCCATGGTCAATTCATAGACTGCCGTTTCCAGGTTGTTGTATCGGTAAAACAGCACTTCACCCTGTTCAGTAAATTTGATCTGCCCCCGAACCGTAGCCGGAGGCTGCGCAAGGATGGCTTCATGCGTCGGGCCGCCACCACGGCCTATCGTACCCCCACGGCCATGAAACAGCCGGCAAGGAATACCTCGCTGATCGGCAATGTCCATGATCTGCTGCTGGGCCCGATACAACCCCCAGGCGGAAGCCAGAATCCCGCCATCCTTACAGGAGTCCGAGTAACCCAGCATGATTTCCTGAGCCTGACCATAGGCCTTCAGTAAAGCCCGGTATTCAACCTGTTCGAACAGGTTGTTGAGAATGCTGTCGATCTGTTTTAAATCCTGAATCGTTTCAAACAACGGACTAATGCCAATGTGACAGTACCAATACCCACCCAGGCGCCCTGCAAGTCCATTTTGTGCCGCCAGCAACATGACTTCCAGAATATGACTGGCACTATGCGTCATCGAAATAACGTAACGACTGAAACAGTTCTCACCCAATTCATGACGCATTTGCGCCATTACACGGAATACCGCCAATGTTTCCTGGCTGGATGGCGACAATTGATTGAGATCATAGAGTAAACCACCAGGTGTGGTGATCGCCTCACCGAGCAATTGCAAACGCTCGGATTCATCCAGAGCCAGGTAATCCAGATCCGCTACCACAGAAAAAATTTCCGCTACCGCTTCACTATGGCGCGTGGATTCCTGGCGAATATCCATCTGCATCAAGTGAAAACCAAAAGTATCCACCAGACGGACCAGATCCTGCAGATCCAGATCTGCTATCACCTGATCGCCATGACTGACCAATGATTGCTGAATAATCTGCAAATCCTCGAGCAAATGCCGCGCACAGGGATAGGGCTGATTGGCTGTTGGGTTCATATTGCCGTTGATGCGTTGTTCAACCTGCGACAAAGTCTGCTCCAGACGGTATTTCATCAACGACAATTTATGCCGGTAAGGCTCTTGCTGGCAATGGCGCCCCAAGGCAATGGCGACATCTCCCAGCATTGCCATGTCACTTTCCAGGCTTTCCTGAAATACCTCGGTCGGCTGACACAGACCATAGGAAAACACCAACTGTTCACGCAACAGATCGATGCGCCGGATATATTCCTGCAATACAGTGCGAGCCTGCAGACGCAAAGCCAATTCCGTGGTTTCCGGCATGACATTGGGGTTGCCGTCACGATCACCACCTATCCATGAGCCGAACTTCAGAAAACTGGGAATATGCAGATGAAGGACAGAATCAGCCCCATAGACGTCCTGCAGAGCCCGATGTAACCCGCGGTAAAGCTGGGTCGTCGCTTGAAAAAGCGACAGCGGAAAATAGAACAACCCGGCATCGATTTCTTCGCTGACATTGATACGACGGCTGCGCAGTTCATCGGTTTTCCATAATAGTTGGACATGATTGCGCAACTGTTCCAGAACCTGCTGGCGAAAATAACCTGATATCGGGTAGTCGTCGAGCTTCTTGTGGCCAAGAAAAATCTTCCGCAAAACACCGCGCACGGTGCGGCGTTTCGCCTCGGTTGGATGCGCCGTCATGACCGGCATATATGTCAACCCGTCGAACAGGATCTGCAAATCCCCGAGCGAATAACCCGCCTCTTTGAAAGCGCGCAAGGTCTCGTGAAAGGAACCCTGCCAGAAATGCTTGTTTTTCTCTATCTGCCGGCGTCGTGAACTCAGGTTGGTGGATTCTTCGGCAATGTTCAACAAATTGAAATAGAGACTGAAGGCGCGAATAATCTGACTTTGCTGTTCGACAGACAGGTCTTGCAGGTTATCCAGCAATTTTTCCCGTCTGGCGGCACTATCATCGCGTTGCAAGGCGACGAATTGACGGCGCAGCTGCTCCACTGTTTCAGCGATATCAGGATGATCATTGTCTACCAGAACCTCTTCGAATATCTGTTTCAACAAACGAAAATTGCTGCGAAATTGTTTATCTTCATCGTTAAACTGCTCTTTCATGGTGGTCCTAATTATGTTTTTATCAATTGTCTGTCAATGATAGCCCAATAAATAAAATAGTAAATTAGGATGTATAAATTTATAATATAGATTTTATCTATACGAATAGCCATGGAAAGACTGAATTATCAACATCTGTATTATTTCTGGATGGTCGCCAAACAGGGCAGCATCAGCGCCGCCTGTGAGATTTTGCATCTGGCGCAACCGACAGTCAGCACCCAATTGGCGGTTTTTCAGGAATCCGTTGGCGCGATTCTATTGCGCAAACAAGGACGGAAACTGGAATTGACCGATACCGGCCGGACCGTGTTTCATTATGCCGATGAAATTTTTTCGATCGGCCGTGAGCTGAACCAGGTTTTAAAAGGCCATCACAGTGAACATGGTTTGCGGCTGAATCTGGGAATGACGGATGCCTTACCAAAATTAATCGCCTACCGCTTGATCGAACCTTTACTGCAAATGCCTGAAACCACACGAATCCATTGCTATGAAGATAAAACCGAACGTCTGTTGGCTGAAATTTCCTTGCACAGCCTCGACATCGTTTTATCCGATGTGCCGGCCACATCAACGAGTGGCAAAGGCATCTTCAACCATTTTCTGGGTGAGTCCGGCATAGCGGTATTTGCACAAGCCGATTTGGCGAGAAACTATCGGGAAGGATTTCCCCGCTCGTTGAACGGAGCTCCTTTCCTACTCCCGACCAGTAATACAGCGTTACGCCGTTCGCTGGACCAATGGTTTGACCAGAATGATCTGTCACCCACCATACAGGCCGAAATAGAAGACAGCGCACTATTGAAAACTTTTGGCAGTGCCGGCACGGGCCTGTTCTTTTCACCCATTGCAGTTGCCAGTGAAATACAGCATCAATATGGTACGGAAATGCTTGGCCGTATCGAAGGCGTCCATGAGCGATTCTATGCCATAACCGCACAGAGAAAGTTAAAAAATCCATCAGTAAAACTGATCCTGGAAAATGCCCAACAGCGCCTGTTTGGGTTATTGGATACTCCGGATGATATCAGATAGTGCCTGTCTATAAATGACGGGGGGACTAATTTGGCACAGGAGGGACCCGCCGGTCTCATCAATGGCCTCATTATCGAAGCGTGGCTGTAGCGCGCTATGGAATGACATTCCAGACCACCCGGCTTATCAAAAAAACAGGCTTCTGTCATGGAAAGATGACTTCAATTCAACCATAGCGCAGCACAGCCTGCTTGCAAAAAGCGTCGATCATCGATTGGCACAACTGCTTGAACACGCCGCCAAAAACCACACCCAGCAATTTATTGGCAAATTCAAATTCCAGTTCCAGCTCCACCCTGCAACCATGATCACCATGAGGGGTAAAGCGCCAGACGCCCTTGAGCATTTTAAACGGCCCGTCCTCCAGTTGCATGGTGATGGAGCGATTTTTTTCCAGCGTATTGACCGTGGTGAAAGAAAAGCCCACCCTGCCCCTGGCAATGCCGATCGTTGCGCGCATCCGGCCATCCTGCTGTTCATGCACCTCGGAAGTGGCGCATAAAGGAATAAATGTCGGGTAGGCCTCGACGTCATTGACCAGTGCATACATTTGTCCGGGGGTATAATCAACAGTCACATGTTTATTGATTTTCTCCATGTCTTTTTGCCTAATCCGGAAATTCCAGGTCAATGTTTTTGAAACATCATCTTTCCAGGAGAAACTTCAAATTTTGAACCGTCCGTTTCGCCCCGTTACGCACCGCGGCACGGATTATTTTTACGAAGGGCAGCATATAAAGTTCCAGTTCGAGT
>JAJRWJ010000475.1 GCA_024276805.1 Gammaproteobacteria bacterium | reverse complement strand
TGCCAACTTTTGTGTATCAACAAGAGACCAATTACAAATCACTCGCTTTGCCGAGGGGATTTGTACCGGTGACATACTTAGTTCATCTACGCCCAAACCCAATAGAACGGGGATCGCCTGTAAATCGCCAGCCATCTCCCCACACACCCCTACCCATTTCCCTTGTGCATGTGCAGCCTGAACAACCTTTTTAATCTGGCGCAAGATAGCCGGATGGCAGGGATCATTCAAATGCGACACGCGCTTGTTGCCGCGTTCGGCTGCGAACGTATATTGTGTCAGATCATTTGTGCCAATACTGAAAAAGTCGACTTCAGGGGCAAACCTATCTGCCAGCAGGGCAACGGCGGGAATTTCTATCATGATGCCAACCTGTACATCTTTGGCCATGTCAACTTCCTTGGATTGCAATTCCCCCCGCGCTTCGTCGAGCAGCTTTTTTGCCTGTCGGACTTCAGTAAGCGTCGCAATCATCGGGAACATGATTCTTAAGTCATGTTTTGTCCCGACACGCAACAAAGCACGTAACTGAGACTTGAAATCTTCGGGATGGTCAAGCGAAAGGCGTATCGCGCGATATCCCAGAAACGGGTTGGTTTCTATGCCAAAATCATAGTATGGCACTTCCTTGTCGCCACCCACATCCAACGTGCGAACAACCACCTGGCGTGTCCCCATCAACGCCAGAATGGTGCTGTATACCGCAAATTGGGTTTGCTCACCGGGCGCCTGGCTGCGATTGAGGAAAAGAAACTCAGTACGAAGCAAGCCGATTCCATCTGCGCCATATTCGAGCGCTTTACGGGCATCGTCCACGCTGCCAACGTTTGCGGCCACTTCCACACGATGACCGTCAATTGTTACGGCAGGCTGAGATGCAAACTTTGCCTCTTGCTCCCGTTGTTCGCGCTCGGACTGGATGCGCTTGTCGAAATCGGCCAGCAAGTCTGGGGGTGGGTTTGAAACGACAAGACCGGCTGTCCCGTCGACCAGGAGCAAAGTCCCATCCGCAATTTCCAAAATTTCATCCCCCACTCCAACCACAGCCGGGATTCCCAGCGCCCTGGCAAGGATGGCCGTGTGGGAAGTTGGTCCGCCCTCGGCCGTACAGAACGCCAATATTTTGGTTTTGTCCAGCGAAGCTGTTTGAGAAGGGGTCAGGTCGCGCGCCAGAAGAATCGTTTGGCTGGTGAGCAAAGGCCGGGAATGGACCCCCAGGAGATTTTCGATCACACGACGGCCCACGTCTCTTACGTCCACACTTCGGGCGCTCAAGGTTTCATCCGGCAGGCTTTCCAACTGGGCTGCAAAATATTCACAAGCCTGGTGCCAAGCCTGTTCGGCATTCATTCCTGCCTCAATCGCAGTTTCTGCCCTACTGACCAAAACCACATCAGTCAGAAACATGGCTTGGGCTTCAAAAAGAGCAGCTTCTGCTTCCCCAACCTGCCGTGAAACTTGTGCGGAAAGGGCGTGAAGTTGTTTTTTCGCTTCCTGACGCGCCTTCGCCAGACGGGCTTTTTCGGCTGACGAATCGTCAGGGGTGAAACGCGGAATCTCGAGATCCGCGCTCATCCATTTCAAGGCAACCCCTCTGGCAAGTCCACGTGCGGCTGGGATACCCCTCAACTCCTTCGACATCTAAAATTTCCCTGCGAAATCAGATTCGATTAGTTCACGCAGCGCCTGTATGGCTTGTGCCTCATCCTCCCCTTCACCCGTTAACTCGATTTCATGTCCCCTTTCGACGCCCAGCATCAGCACACTGAGGATGCTCTTGGCATCTACTGCACTTGAATTGGTCGTTATATTGCGCATCTGAAGATTGGCCTTGAACTGCCCGGCCAGCTTGACAAATTCAGATGCCGGACGGGCATGGAGGCCGACTTCATTGATCACCTGCAATGTAATTTTCTGCATGATTCATCTCAATCCAAAACATTCTGGATAAGGGCCATTACTTCTGACGAATCTCGCGCCTTGGACAACCCCTCCAACAAGCTGGGAGACTGTATCAACGAGATCAACTGTTGGATCATTTCCACTTGTTTTTCCTGTTCCTTGATTGCGAGCAAAAAGATGATGGGAACATCCAGAATAGTCGAACCATCCGTACCCATCTGGGCAAAACGGACAGGCGACAGCAACACCCCTATGCCCACTGCCGATCGGTTCACATGGTCGGGGTCAGCATGAGGCATGGCAACTGCCAGCGGCTGCGTAGGCAGGCCGGTTGGAAAGGCAGCCTCCCGCCCCCAAACATCGTCAGCAAACTCGGGGGTGACATGACCCGTCTCAACAAGCGGAGCAGTCAATTTTTGGATTGCATCCTGAGCGTCTGTCGCGTCGAGACCGACCAAGATATGTTTGGTTTTCAGGAGATCAATGAGAGTGTATTGCATTCTATGCCCAATCAATCCAAAACTGCACGCAAGGCAGCCATGTTTTCTGAGATTTTATCGTCCTTGAAAACAGCTCGACCGATAACAACCGTATCCGCGCCGGCGGCGACAACCTGAGACAAGTTCTCTGAACTGACCCCTCCATCCACGACCCACTCGATTCCTTCCAGACCCTGTGCCTGCTTGCCCAGGCGGACTTTATCCAGAATCTCAGGCAAGAACGGACAATCGGGCACTTCAGGCTCGGTGGTTAGAACAACAACAAAGGACAAATAGGGCAACAAATACGTCAAGTCTGGTACAGGCGTAGCTGGATTGAAAGCAATCCCAGCCTTCGCCCCCAGGGATACAATTTGTTGCAGTACCCGCCGTGGATAGGGACAAGCTTCGTAGTGCACTGAAACATGGTTTGCACCGGAATTGATTATGTCTGGCAAGATCCATTCAGGATTGAGCATCATCAGATGCACACCAAAGGGCAGGCGCGTGTACCGTCGTAAATCCTGGATAAGCTTTGTTCCCAATGTCATCACGGGCACAAAGGAACCATCCTCAATATCAAAGTGGATATAATCCGCGCCAGCCTTCTCAAGATCGATGATGACTTGGCCGAGGCGTTCCATGGGAGCTGAAGCAAGTGATGGAGAAATTCGAACAGACACACCTAAGACTCTCTAAGTTCCCTGACCTTCTGCATCAATGCCTTGACCCGTTTGGGATCCACTGTGTTCCATATGTTGCCATTATGCTTAAAAGTGGTCCCCACGACAGCGCCATCAGC
>JAJRWJ010000063.1 GCA_024276805.1 Gammaproteobacteria bacterium | reverse complement strand
TCAGCAGCGGGTTTATGGCCGCAAGCCTGCAAACAATCATTCTCTTCCTGTTTCACCAGGGAATGGACGGATGGACACAAAACAACCTCGACAATCTGGCAGTGATGCATTGGCATTGCACGACTTGTACGGGACTGAACTCCCCGCTTCCAGGGGGGGGCTTGCCCAAGTGTGTTGCGTAGTCATTCCTGAAAATCCTGGAATAAATATTTTGGCATGCCATTTGCTGATTTATTAATGAGTTTTTTCGTTTATTTTTTCTGGCAAGCGTTGTAATCCATCAGTGTGCCGACAGTCAGGGATCTGAGGAACGAGTCGAGTATACCGCTCCGGATGGCATGGTTTCATGGAAGCGACTGTCTGTCCAGACGCCAGGACAGTGCACTGATGTGGCTGACAATTGCCGGCTTTTTGAACTGCTACAGCAGTATTTTTGTACTGAATGTATTGGAGGTTTGCCATGGTGGATTATTTGAGTGGTTTCGATAACGATTTCTTCGATCAGTTCGAAGGTATGCGCCGGGAAATGGATCGTCTGTTTTCCGGATGGCCTGGTTCTCTCGGGATACGTTCGATGGCGCGAGGTGGCTTTCCGGCAATCAATGTCGGGGCTTCGCCAGAGCGGGTCGATGTCTATGTCTATGCGGCGGGTGTGGATCCCAAGAGTCTGGACGTATCGCTGCAGCAGAATATACTCGTCATCTCCGGGGAGCGCCAGATCGACCATCCGGAGGATGCGCAGCTATATCGCAACGAGCGTTTCAGCGGGTCGTTCCGGCGTACTGTCACGCTGCCCGAAGATGTGGATTCCGACAAGGTAGCCGCCACCTACCGCGATGGCTTGCTGCATATCACCGTACAGCGGCGTGAGGCGGTGCAACCGCGCCGTATTGAGGTTCAGTGAGTGTCTTTCAGAACTGCAAATTCAGGAGATTGTCATGAGTGAGAACAAAGCAATGAAAACCAAGGAGAAACAGGATGTGCAGGCCCGGGGGGGCGAGCCCGAAGCGGAAGTGTATATGCGCCCGGCAGTGGATATCTTTGAAAACGCCGAGGGCATTACCTTGAGCGCCGACTTGCCGGGGGTGTCTCGTGACCGGCTCAGCGTTCAGGTGGAGGGCAATGCACTGACCATCGAGGGGCAGACGGCCATCGAAATGCCGGAAGGGATGGAGGCGTTGTATGCAGATGTCAATGCCACCTGCTTCCGGCGTACCTTTACCCTGAGCAATGAACTGGAAACGGACAACATCAGCGCGGAAATGAAGGACGGGGTATTGCTTCTCAAGATACCCAAACGTGCTGAATTGCAGCCGCGCAAGATTGAGATCACCACCGGCTGATGCTGTACAAGCGTTCCAGGCAATGACGGGACTATTCCAGCACAAGGATGTGCCGGCAGTATCAATGGCCACCAGCCATTGATATTGTTTGTAACATCCCATGGATGGGTGTTTATAGAGCCTGACTAAGTAGATGACGGGCTGCAGGGGGTGGCGCTTGTATTGATGTCTGACGGTGGATGAGACTTGCAACATGTGTCCACGGGTTTCAAGGTTATGGAGCATGCTCTAGTATTTCAACTGGTGGTCATATTGGCGGTTGCCGCGTTGACTGTCGGACTGTGCCAGCGTTTCGGGCTGTCGCCGATCCTCGGCTATCTGGCCACAGGAGTGCTGGTTGGTCCTTCGGCATTGGCCTGGCTGCCCGATGGCCCGACCACGCATCTGCTGGCGGAGCTGGGCGTGGTGTTGTTGATGTTCACCATCGGCCTGGAGTTTTCTCTGCCAAAATTGCTGGCTGCCAAGGGGCTGGTTCTTGGGTTGGGTGGCGCGCAGATGTTGATCACGGTTCTGCTGTTTGCCCTGATTGGCTGGTGGGTGGGGCTGGGCGTCGGGGAGGCGGTCGTGATTGCCGGCGCCCTTGCCATGTCGTCCACTGCGATAGTCATGAAACAATTGGCAGAGCAGATGGAGCTGCTTTCGGCGCATGGCCGGGTGGCTGCGGGGATCCTGCTGTTTCAGGATATCGCTGCTGTGCTGCTGTTGGCGATACTGCCGGTTCTGGCCTCGCAATCGAGCGATCTGGCTGGTACACTGGGGCTGACGCTGCTCAGGGTGATCGGGGTGTTCTCCGGTCTCGTGGTGGTCGGTCGCTACCTGTTGCCACCAGCCCTGCACTGGGTTGCCGAAACGCGTTCACTGGAACTGTTCATGCTCACCTCCCTGCTGCTGGCTATTTCGGCGGCCTGGGTCGCAGCATTGGCGGGTCTGTCGCCTACCCTGGGTTCCTTCATGGCCGGCATGCTGCTGGGAGAGACACTGTTCCGCTACCAGATCGAAGCGGACATCAGACCCTTTCGCGATCTCATGCTGGGGCTGTTCTTTGCCAGCATCGGCATGCAGCTGGATGCAAAAGTCTTTCTCGACACGCCTGTCACGGTTGCCGCGATTCTGATCATCCTGGTCTTGTTCAAGGCAATTATTTTGTTGCCATTGCTCAGAGCCTTCGGCCAGACCGCCTGTGATGCCTGGCGGGCTGCCATCAGTCTGGCGCAGGGCGGGGAATTTGGCTTGCTGCTGATATCCAGCGGCTTTGCGCTGGGCCTGCTCGACGAATCTCTGGTACAACCGGTACTCGGTGCGTTAATTCTGAGCATGGTGCTGGCGCCGCTGTTGTTGCGCGACAATGGCCAGATTGCCGTCCTGCTCGCTGGTGACTCCGCCACGATGTCGGTTTCCAATGTGGAAGAACAGATTGCCAGTGAGAGCGGCGACTTCGATCAACATGTCATCGTCTGTGGCTACGGGCGTCTGGGGCGGAATCTGGTACAGATACTCAATGAGGAATGCTTCCCGGTGCTGGCCCTGGATATCGATGCCGGGCGTGTGCGCCAGGCGGCTGCGCGGGGTGAAAAGGTTTTGTTCGGCAATGCCCTTCAACCAGGAGTGCTGCGCGCTGCTGGCATAGAGCGGGCGCATGCTCTGGTGGTCACCATTGATAATACACGCTTGGCCGAGCGCATTACCGGTCATGTCCGTGGTCTCGGACTGGAATTGCCGATATTGGTGCGCAGCAGGCACAGCCAGGACGATGAGGCTTTGCTTGAGGCTGGCGCCGAGGTGTTTCCCGAGGGGCTGGAAATCAGTCTGGCTTTTGCCAGACAGTTGCTGGTCATGCTGGGTGTTTCTGCAGATCAGATCGAGGCGCGTTTCAATGATATTCGGTTGGATGACTATGCGCCCCTGCAGTCGCTTTTCGATAATGCCTTGGAGCCGGATGTGGATTAGTGGAAGTTGACCGGCTTTCGCGGTGGACCGGCAGAGGCGCTATGATATCCGTTTTGCGTTGTGTATTGCGATGTTCGTCGAAATAGCCGGTGCTGAACAGGGCAGGCGAATAAACCGAAGGCATTTGCGTAATCATAGCGCGGTTTGCAGAATATGCGTTACTGGAGGCCTCCTTGAACATGCTGGAAAATATACTGCTGCTGTTTCTGGTCATCGATCCCTTCGGCAATCTGCCCTTCGTGCTGGCGGTGATTGGCAATGCACCCAGGCAGCGCTATTGGCGCATCATCGTTCGGGAAGTGCTGATCGCTTTTTCGATTCTGGCGCTGTTTGCCTTTTCCGGGGATCAGATCCTGGGATATCTCAATATCGAACGGGCTTCCCTGACTGTTTCCGGCGGCGTGATTCTGTTCCTGATTTCGTTGAAAATGATTTTTCAGTCGGCCGCCGAGATTTTCGATGACAACTACCGGGACGACCCGGTGCTGGTTCCCATTGCGGTTCCTTCTCTGGCTGGACCTTCGGCGATTACCACCGTGATGATTTTGCGCACCCGGCAGCAGACTGGCTTGCTGGAGCTGCTGGCAGCGTTGTTTGTCGTGTTTCTGATAACTTGCGGTATTTTACTGCTTGGCCGGCGCATCAGTTTCTATCTGGGGCAGCGTGGCGTGCAGGCAATGGAAAAATTTATGGGGCTGTTGCTCAATCTGGTGGCGGTCAATATGATTCTGATGGGAGTGAAAGAGTTTGCATTTTGAAGAATGGATACGCCAGGGCGGCCAGTTTGGCCGCTGATGCCGCATCTAAGTGGCCAAACTGGCCGGCTGGTGGCATTGATCGGAGAGAAAACAGCAGGCTATCGGTACTGGCATGCTTTTAGCTGTATTTTTATGTGCTACAGCATGATGTGTCATCGAGGGAAAAATCATCTCTCCCCCAGCAGGAACGGGAGAGTCAAAAACCACTCATGGCCCTTGTTTTTTTTCGATGATGACGCAAGAGTCATGATTATCAGGTTCAAACAAGCTCAATTGACAACAGGAGAAATACCATGTCCACATTACATCAACTTCGTGAAGGTCTGAATGAGGCCTGGGAATCCGTGCGGGAAGGCTGGCAGAAACTCTACCGCAGAGCGGCGGGGGCTCTGACCCGGTTCACCCCGGGCAGGAAAAGCGATACCGATATGCAGGATACGCGGGAAATTGCGATTCGCAGCACTGGTTGGGGGTTCCTGGCCGCCGAGCTCTTCGATGATTCCGACAGGGTCGTCATACGTCTGGAAGCGCCTGGCATGGAGAGGGAAGATTTCGATATCGAGGTGCTGGACGATTACCTGGTCGTGCGTGGTGAAAAGCGCATCGAGCGCAACCGTACCGAGGGACGCTACCATGTGATGGAATGCGCCTATGGAAGTTTCGAGCGGGCTTTTCCGCTGCCCGAAGAGGTGCAAGCCGACCAGGCCACCGCCAGCTATGACAAGGGCGTACTGAAAATCTAGCTGCCCAAGACCGCGCGGCAGCGTCGTAAAACCATCAGAGTCGATATTGATTGAGGGAGTTGTTCAATGAGGAAATTATATACCCCAGCCTTTTTGGCATTGCTGCTTTTTACCGTCGGCGGGCCGGTAGTCGCCAAGGACGGCGGGGTCGAGAGTCTGCGTCAGACCAGCCGGGCTTTTGCCGCGGTGGCCCGGGAAGTATCTCCGTCGGTGGTGTTCATCCAGGTCGAAGGCAAGGTGGCCAGCCCTCAGCTGCAGCCATTTCCGGCGCCTTTCGGCGACGATTTTTTCCGGCATTTCTTTGGTGAGCCGTTGCCCGGGATGCCGGGTATGCCCCAGCAGCCCCAGCCACCGCAACAACAGCGGCGCGTGATTGGTCAGGGTTCGGGATTTGTCTATGCGGTCAAGGATGGCTTGTTTTCCAAGAAGACCTATATTCTGACCAACAATCACGTCGTCGCCAATGCCGACAAGATCCGCGTCCGGTTTCAGGATGGTCGTGAATTCGATGCCAAAATCACCGGACTTGATCCCCAGTCCGATGTGGCGGTCATCGAAATCAAGGCCTCCGGGTTGCCGGTGTTGCCGATGGCGGACTCCTCCAGGCTGCAGGTTGGTGAATGGGTGGTGGCGATTGGCAACCCGTTTGGTTTGAGCAATACACTCACCGTGGGTGTGGTCAGCGCTACCGGACGGACCAGTATCGGCATCACCGACTATGAGGATTTCATCCAGACCGACGCGGCGATCAATCCCGGTAATTCCGGTGGTCCGCTGGTCAATCTGGATGGTCAGGTGGTGGGCATCAATTCCGCCATCTTCAGCCGCAGCGGCGGTTATATGGGAATCGGCTTCGCCATTCCCAGTAATCTGGCCAAGGCTATCGCCACGCAGTTGATCGAAAAAGGCGAAGTGACGCGCGGCTATCTTGGCATCGCCATACAGCCACTGACGCCCGATCTGGCCAAGTCCTTTGCCATTGATCAGAGCAAGGGGGTGCTGGTTGCGCAGGTAACGAAAGATTCTCCGGCGGAACAGGCCGGTCTGCAGCAAGGGGATATCATCATCGCTTATCGCGGCAAACCGGTAACCACTGCCGGGCTGTTCCGTAATCGGGTGGCTCTGACGGCGCCGGGCAGCAAAGTGCAGCTGACTATACTGCGCAACGCCCGGCAGAAGAAACTGACCGTTACCATTGGCAAACTCAGCAAGGACAAGCTGTTGGCGCAAGGGCCGGAGCAAAGCACCGATGAGATCGGCTTGACTGTGCAGACCTTGACACGGCAGCTGGCCGAGCAATTTCATGTCCGGCCCGGTGTCGG